>NZ_CP028891.1 GCF_003606285.1 Borrelia turcica IST7 | reverse complement strand
CTAGTTGTAATTGTATTAGTGTCCATTTGAACACCTCCTTTATTGTGATATTTTATTAATATTTATAGTACAGCAATTCTTTAATAAAAGTAAGCTTTTTAGAAATAAAAATTGTTTTTTATAAAGTTTTTAACAAAGAGAATTGCAAAGTATAGTTTTTGCTATATAATTTATTTTATAAATCACAAAAGGAGGTGTTAAATGAGTAACACAGTAGCAAAGATTAAGAGTGTAGGGAAGCGACTTCCTTATGTTGGGGCACAGCAGTGCTTTAGATTTACTAAATCAATTGAGTTTAATTTACAGAGGGACAATTTAAAGAGAATTGGCGCTAGTGAAGTAGCTAATATCTTTACAGGAGAGCGTGATTTAGCGCAAGTTATGACAACTAGACTTTATAAGGCATTTGGTAAGCAGCAACAAGAGAAGGAAGAGACACTTGGTATGAAAAAAGGCAAGTTATTAGAGAATTTAGGCTTTGAAGAGTTTATAAGACTACATGGTGACGAGATACAGGCTTTATATAAGAATAAATATTCAAATGGCATTGATAAGTATAATTATTTTAAGAAAATAGATGGAGCAGATAATTTAGTTGGGGCAACCATTGATGGATGGTTTATTAATAATTGTGGGGAGGCTGAACTTTTAGAGATTAAGTGTAGCGATAAAACTTATTTATCTGATGCTATTAGAACATACAATAACAATGGCAATTTTTTAGTTAGCAGATACTTTTTCAAGTATTATATTCAAGTACAGATGCAGTTAGCGTGTACGGGACTTAATAAGGCAAATTTATTCTTTTTAGTAGGTGATACTCCCATTAATTGTCTTATTAATAGGAATAATGCATTTGTGGCAAAAATACTTGAATATGTTTTACTACTAGAAAATGAGATTATCTCTTTAAGACAGTTTATGGAGCATGATAGAGAAGTTAATGTTTATGGCCTTAATGAAGACGAGTTGGCTTGCTATATAGAGCAGTTAGTTACAGGTAGCAATTTTTATAGCAAGCTAGCAGATTTTGATTATGTTAGTGAATTTGTTGAGTTTGTTGAGTGTGTTAAGTTAGAGTTAGAAGAGACTAGTGCTATTTGTTTAGAGGCAAATATAGAAAAGATAAGCGAGCTTAAAGCTTGCCTTAAGGAATATGAGCGTGAACATATAAGGGTAACTAAACCCATTAAAGATGATATAAAGAGGCTATTAGAAGTTGTTAATACACAAAACCCATTAATTGAGAGTGAGTCTGTTGCTTACAGGTTTGGTGAGAAGATATTTAGTTTAAATATGAGCAAGCGTGCTATTGCTGATAAGCTTACTTTATATAGCAAACCTAAGATATTAGATACTACTCCTACAGAGGATGTTAGTGGCATATCAAGGTGGCTTAATCTTGACTATAGTCCCATAATTACTGATGTATCAAATTTAGCTTTTGCGAATTAAGTAGCTTTTAAGAAATATGAGGGCATTTTGCCCTTTTATTTCTTAATTTAGAGTCTATTTAGTAGTAAAAGTTAGGGGCGGTTATTAAAGGAATTAGTGCTACTATTATTTAATAGAACAAATATCAGAGTGTTTTAGGTAAGCATAATCTCTATTAAAGACTCTTTAGAGTACCCCCCTTATTCAAATTTTTGAGTATATGTGACAAATTAACTAAATGTTTAAGGAGAGGAGTATATGTATATCATATTTTTATTGATTGTTTGTTCAGCTGTAGTTACTTTCTTTATTGTATTATCAGGATTTATATTAATCAAAACATATAGGATACTTTTTGGGAGTACTAGTAAAGTATTGTATAGGGCTAAAAGGGTACGTAAAGAAGTAGACAAGAGCGCAGGGGAGATAGAAGATGTAGCATCTGCTTACGCTCAAAGAGTAGAAACAGAGAAGGATAGAGAGAGACAGCGAAAAGAGACTTTAAAGCAGGCTAATGAGCTAAGGCAAGCTGAACTAGCCCGTAGCAAACAATTGCGGTCAAGAAATATAACTAAAAGTAAACTAAGAAATAGATAAATAATTTAGAGTGGGGTGCTTTTTGTGGACTTAAGGATAGTAACTAGAGCAGAGATTATAGCCAGAATGGAACAGCGACGGGATGATTTTAGTAAGTCTTTATTTGTTAAAGGTAAAAAAAGAGTGGGTTGTTTTGAGTTTAGAAAAGCATTAGCTCGCTTTTATCCTAAAGACAGTGATTTTGATGCACACTTTTACCTTAATGGGTATATAAATCATTTCTTTACAGGCAAACTAGACCTTAAAGGTGAAAAGATTATTAGTATGAATGATTATATTTTTGTTGTAAAGGAAGAATTTAGTATAGATACTTTTATAAGCAGTATGTTGGTTTTAGTTGAATTGCATTTACTCTTTGCTTTATATAAAGGCGATGAGTAGGTAGAGATTGACTTAATTCTTAAAGGGCTGAAACACAATTAATTTGCTATAAATTTTATATAAGTTATTTAAAAATGAGGTTTAAAAAATGATGATAGAGTCAATAAGACAGGATAACAAGCAGTTAATATCTTGTATAGGAAAGTGGGGGTGTTATTTTTTATGTCTTCACTACTTTATAAGCGTGTTTAAAGGAATTGAGTTTACTGTTAGTGATATTAATATAAACTATGGCAAATTTGTATGTATGGAGCTTATTAGAAGTAATTGCTATATATTAGACCCTTGTAGGATACTTAAAGCATATGGACTTGCAACAAGTGTGAGGCGTGAGTCTTCTACTTATAAGCCTGTGGGGCGTGAATTTGAAATAAGTGAAGTTAAGATTAAGGATTTAGCAGGATATCACTTTATGGCTACAAGAGATTCAAGTGTGCTTTATGATTCACTTGCACTTAAAGAACGCGGTATGAGCTATAGTATAACTTCAAAACGCATATTTAACCTTATTTAGGTGTGCTTTTATGAACTGTAAAATGAATAATATATCTTTTTGGATAGGATGTACGGATGCTAAATTTTTGGTATTTTTTTTTGAAAAGTTATTAATAAAGTCAAAATTCAAAATTTTAAATAAAAGGGAACATAAATTTGTACCGTATGGACTTACTGTTTTATTTTTGCTTGCAGAAAGTCATTTAGCAATACATACATTCCCAGAGAAGAATAAAACTTACATTGAATTAACTTCCTGTGTGGATGAACAGTTTTTTAGATTTTTAAAATTATTGGATATTAAGGAGCTAATTTGAAAAAAAGCATATCTAAAGTTGATTTTAGAGTTGTACAGTTGTCAAAAAATGAATTGGTTGCTTATCAGGATGGAATTAAGTTATTATCTTCTGCCTCTAAAATTAAATTTAAAGAAATTATTAAAACAAAAGGGTTTGTAATTCCATTTTTTATATATGTAAAACAAGGAATTGCTTTTTTACTTGATGGACACCAAAGATTGGAAGTTATTAACGAACTTGAAAGTGAAGGATATGAAATACCATCTCAATTTGATTGCCTACAATTTGATATACATAGTGAGGGGCAGGCTAAAGAATTCCTGCTTATGATTAATTCTGTTTATGGCGATTTTGTTTCAACTAAATTAACTGAATTTACACTCAATCTTAATGTTGATAATTTTTTTCTTAAAAATTTAAAACTACCACTAGATTCACTAGAGTTAGGTTTAGATAAAGATAATAATTTCAAATTAGATAGATGGAATAATCATTATTTTGATTTAACTATAGAGAATCAAAATCCTAATTTAATAGAGAAAAGAGATAAATATTTAAACGGTAAAGATAGGGGAATTTCATTTGGTAGGTATATAGTGCCTCCATTTAGCGTTTTAGACAGAAGAAGTGGGTATTGGGCTTTAAAGAAAAAAGAGTGGATGGATATTATGCTAGACTCTGGAGAGAGTAGAAAATTTGCTTTAGGAGATGCTTATGGTGTGTCTATCCTAGACCCTTTTTTGATTGAAATTTTGATTAAATGGTTTACTCCATATAAGGATAATAATCAAATATTTGACCCATTTAGTGGAGATGCTACTAATGGGTTTGTATCAGGTATGCTTAAGAATATATTTACTGGCATTGAGCTTAGAAGTGAACAGGTACAGCTTAATCGTATTAGGGTAGCCCAATTTGAAAATGTTGTCTATACTTGCGATGATGGACAAAATGTCTTAACTCACATAGAGAATAATTCACAAGATTTACTTATATCTTGTCCTCCGTATTACAATTTGGAAGTGTATTCTCATTTGGAAAATGATGCTAGCAATCAAAAAACATATGATGATTTTTTAAAAATTATTGAAAATGCTTTTAAAGCCAGTATTAAGGCTTTAAAAGATAATAGATTTGCTGTCATTATTGTAGCAAATATTAGAGATAAAAAGACGGGAAGTTATTATAATTTTGTTGGTGATTTGGTTGATATTTTTACTAAAAATGGAATGTCATTTTATAATGACATTATTATACTAGACCCCCTAAATACAGCACCAGCAAGATTAAATTTAAGTTTTGCTACAAGAAAAATGGTTAAGGTGCATCAAAATGTTTTAGTTTTCTTTAAAGGTAATAGCAAAAAAATAAAAGAGACTTTTTATCAGGTTGAGCTTAAGGTAAATGAATAAAAATTTTTGCTAAAAATATTGTTATTTTGTCTTCTTACCCTATAATTGAGCTTATAGGAGGCAGTTATGCGAGCTAGAATATATAATAACAACGAGGCTATAATTAATAAGATAGTTAGGGACGAGAAAGAACAATTTTTGAAGTATTATAATTTAGAAAACGGGAAGGGTAGGAGTGAGGAGAGAAGATTTTTAAATGCTATTATTAAGTATTTTGAATCTACAAGAGGTCAAGACTCTTTGATATTGAAAAAATTAAAGAAAGCTTCTATTGATGCACGATTAAAAAAGTTTTTGGATATACATATTATGAAATTAAATACGAGTGTTTTTGGAGTTTAATTTATGAATAAAGCTTATTTTCAAGATAAATTTTATAAAAAGAAGAATAAGACCACAGGAAATATTTGGTCTTATTCTTGTCAAAGTAAAAGGTAAACTTTATAGTTTTTACTTTTACCTTTTATGTAAGGAATCATACAAGTATGATGACCATAAAAAAAGAATGTGTGTATTTTTAATAAAAGCTAATAAGTCTATTCAAAAAGGAGAAGTTTATTTTGCATAAAATGTCAATTCTTATTAAATTTCAAAAATAAATTGTATTTAATAAAGACAAGATATAAAATAAATCTTTGATAAGAAATAGACTTACAGCTTTTATTAATAATACCTACATACAAGTAGCCTCCTTTAATTCTTTGTTATAAATTAGGATATTTATAAATTTATTGGGTAAAATGAATTAAAATAATTCAAATATCCTAATTTATAACATAAAATCTATAAAAGCCCATAACCTTCAAGTCATATCCGTTTATCAAAAATTACTCTTTGCTAGTAAAGTGCTTAAAGCTATACTATAAGCGATTAGTTATATTGTCTATATAACGAATAACTGCAATCATAAGAACAAATATCAGTGTAGCAAAAATAACCCTCTCCTTATCCAAAACATTAACTTTAAAAAAATATATCGCTTATCAATAGATTAACAAGAGATAAAAGTTGTCCAGTAGCTACTGGACAACTTTTAAGTAAAGATATTTTCTTATAAGAAAAGAAAACAAGTTTCGAAAAATTTTTTAAAAAAAGTTTAAGGCAGTGCTTAAAATAGAAAAATACTCTCCTGTGGCCTTTTTAGCCATCTATTTTTGCAAATGTCCAGTACCTACTGGACAACTTCTGTTTAAAATAAAACTAAATGAAGTATAATAAAAAAAGGCATACTTAAGTATGCCTTTATATGCAAGTGTTAGATGAAGTTAATTAATTTTTAGAGAAGGTTTTTTATCGGATTCTTCATTTGCATATTTTGAAGAATATACAGCGATGATTTTATCGATACCTCTATTTATTCTTTTCCTAACACGCTCTTCCATTCCCATTATATACTCTTCCATGTCAGCCATTTTAATGTCAAAATCAGATAATTTTTCATCCTGTTTTGCTAGTGATGTTCTGTGCTTTAATAGGGTTCTATTTAAAGTTTTAACATGTTCATCAATATCTGGTATTGTATTTACTTCTTTTTGTAGTTTTGCTATTATGTCCATAATAGGCAGGAGCTTTTTGTTAATAATTTGTTCTAATAAAAGCTCCGTCTCTTTTTTATTTGTTTCCATAAGGCCTCCTAATAATAAAGTGATAAATAAAATAGTCATAATGCCTCCTAACACTTGCATAAATGTGTATTAAATAAGTAATTATAACAAAAATAATAGTTTTTGTTAAGTTTGTATGTGAATAAAAGAGAGTGCTTATTTACACTACTGCTTATTTAAAAGAACAAGTAAATTTGCTATAACTACTGTTTAAGTTAAAAAAATGTTTTAAAAAGGTATTAAAATTGAAATTGGTTATAGAAATCAATAATTACTGTTTAAGACTATAAAGGAATACTACTCCTAATATCCTTATAACTTTGTATTTTACAAGCAGGAGATAGTCCATAAACATTATCAATCTCAGAAGTAGACGCGTATTTCATAATCTCTTTAATGCTAAAAGAATTATATCCCTTACTCTTAAGTGAGGCTACAAACATATTACGGCAAATATGAAGAGATTTTCTGTCATTAAATCCATTGGCTTTAAGAAGAGCTTTAAATTTACGAGATATTTTAATAATACTAATCTTATTGTCCTTAAAATCAAGTTTAGTTTTTTGAAAAAGATATTTGCGCCTTGCGTCCTGACCCTTTTTAACAAAATAATGTCTGTGTGCGTCCATTATAGCCATAAACTCGCCTTCACTAATAACAACATCCCTAATCTGAGTCTTGTCTCTTTTCTTAGCTACATTAACTTGCATATTGTAAAATACTTCGCCACTATTGTGATTCTCTTCACGTGAAATATCAGCTAGCCGTACGCCCTGTATTTCACAGCCCCTACAGCCTGTTATTGCTAGTACATGTATAAACCAACCAGATATTGGGTCACTCTTCTTTAAAGAGTCAATACACCTATAAACTTTGCGTTTACTAGCCTCATTTAAGTAAAATCTAGTGCCATTGTTGTTATAGCTACTACTAATCGAGTCCTTTTCTTTTTTCCGCCTGCTCTGCTTGCTAAGCAACTCTTTAGTAAGTAGCAATAACTCTTGATTTTGTTTTACAAGATTAATAATTAAAGACTTATCATCTATAGTATTCATAAAATTAGCCAACCCTTTAACTTATTTTAACCAAATTTAGCTCTATTTTAAGCATATTTTATGGCTTAAATTATAGCAAAAATATAGTAGGCATTTATAGTAGGAATGAGTCTCGTTGTAAACAAAATAGGTCAAAAATTGTTTTCTATGGCCTCTCTTGTCTCTGCTTTTAAGTATTTTTAAGCATAGCGGTTAATTTATTCTATATACTTTAACCAATAGGCACTAATTTTAGCCTAAATTTAGCCTTAATACCCCTTATTTGACTCTAAAGAGCACACTGCAATTTGCAACGATGACTCTTCTTTTCTAACCAAAACAATAGACTCATTTTCTTAACTTTTCTTAAGCTCTGTCTTGGCACAAAAAACAATTTTTAAATTCTTTACTTAAAAAAAAAGAATTCAATTGAAGTTTTATAAAATAGGAATTGCTCCTATGAAGAGGTAAAACTTCAATTGATAAGCTAAAGATTTTGATAAAAATAAAAATACACTTTTTATACAAAAAATCAACAAAAACTACTAAATTAGCAAAAAATGATACGAATTTGCTAATTTTGAAGTACCTTTTCTATTGATTAAATTTAACAAAAATTCGATTAAATTTAACAAAAATTTATAGGAGTAAATTTATGATGATGAACAGAATACCTTTTATTAAACTACTAGTCTTAGCATCTTGTGCCTTAGGGTGTAATCATAGCTCAAACACAATAGAATCAACTACAGCGGATGGTGTTACTAGAACTTATACTCAAACAGTGACAAACACAGGTTTAGGCACTGTTGTTAAAGAGGCTACTTATGAAACAAGACCTGTTGAAAAGGCTAAAAGAAAAAAGAAGTAGTAGTGTTTTATTTGGATAAAAGAGTAGACCGCAAAGGTACTACTCTTTTTTTTTGCTTGCTACCATTATGGTTTCGCAACACTTAAGTAAATATAGGACAATTTTTATAAAAAAAAGGTCAAGTAAAGCTATTTGATTTATTAGAGTTAGTTTTTTATGGTATTTTAAGTAGGACTTTACTTAACCTTAAATTTGTTATAAATAAATACGAAAAAGCTTATTTAAAATATACACTAATTATGACAAAAACACTCCTTATAGAAAAAGATTGGATTTGCAATATTATTTTAACAATAGTTAATAAATAATATTTAAAAATTAGGAACAAGTTAATGCAGACCAATAGTAGAAGTAATAAATCTTTTATTGATTATATCCCTTATTTTAGAGAAGGTAAGCTAAAAGATACAGAGATAGCCATTTTAATGAGTGTATCTCATGTTAATGTATGGAAAATGAGGCGTAAGTGGGAACAGGTTAAGGATAACCCTGAGTATAGCAGTAGTAGTGGCGTTAGTAGTTCAAGTGAAGACGAGTTTTCTAGTCTTATTGCAAAAAACATTAAGACTGAGTCTTTGTCTAGTAACACTAGATTTGAACTAGAGCATGAAATTAATTTAATTGGCATTGATTTTATTAAGTCTTTTAGGAAATATTTTTGTTTAGAATTTAGCAAATATTATGATGAGGCTAGCAGGCTTGAAGATGAGATTTTATCTATTAAGGTCAAGCTTAAGAGTAGTAAACTCAAGCAGGGTGATATGTTTGAGTCTCTAAATCAAGAGGTAGAGGAGAAGATAAACGCACTCTCTTCACTAAAAAAACAAATAACACTAAAGGAAATGTCACTGCTCTATGACGCACTTCTTAAGCTAAACTCTATAGCTAATTTAGGAAGAAAAGAGCGTAAAGGGACTACTTAAACACAGATAGAATAAACAATGATTTTATTTAAGAGTAGTCTTTTTATTAAGAAACAAAGGCATTATAAAAAAAGATATGGCATTGATATAGCAGATTTACTAAAGAATACTGCTGTAGCTAAACCTGACTTTAAAGCATTTGAAGATACACATTTACTTCGAAAACAACGGGAAGTACTAAGGGACATAGAAAAGCATAGACACACTAAGATAGTCTTAAGTGGTGGTATTGCTAGTGGCAAAACATTCCTTGCGTGTTATCTCTTTATTAAGAATTTATTAGAAAATAGGGCACTCTATTTAGCAGATACAAATAATTTCATATTAGGTAATTCTGCTAAAGCTATAGAAGTAAATCTTTTAGGACAATTTGAAAAAGTGTGTAGCCTGCTTAAAATTCCTTTTGTTACAAAAAAAGCAAATACTTCTCATATTCTAATAGACGGACTTAGGGTTAACCTTTATGGAGGTGATAAGACTACTGATTATGAGCGCTTTAGGGGGTCTAATACTTCTCTAGTCTATGTTAATGAGGCTACTACACTGCATAAAGACACTCTACTTGAGGCTTTAAAGCGATTAAGACACGGACAAGAGGTTGTTATTTTTGACACAAATCCTGACCACCCCGCCCATTTTTTCAAAACTGATTATATTGACAAGACAGATGTATATAAGACTTATACTTTTACAACATATGATAATGCTATCTTGAGTAAGTCATTTATAAAAACACAGGAAAATCTATACAAGTCAACGCCAACATATAAAGCGCGTGTTCTTTATGGCGAGTGGGTAGCTAGCCAAGAGGCGATATTTAGCAATATTGTGCTAAATGGCTCATATATGTATAAGAGTCCCATTTGCTACATTGACCCCTCATTTAGTATGGGGAGTGATAACACTGCTGTTTGTGTTCTGGAGCAGTTTGAAGATAAATTTTATGCATTCATTTATCAAGAAAAGCGTCCTGTTAATGATTCTTATGTCATATCTACAATTAAGGCTATAATAGAAAAATTTAATGTTTCTAAACTCTATATAGAAGAGCGTGATAACACACAAGGATTGGGTATGCTAACTTCTATTATGCTGAGTCTTCGTGATAAGATAGAAACACACTATTTCAGTATTGCGCCTGTTAAACCAAAATCAAATAAATTTGCAAGAATTTGTACGCTAATACCCTTATTTAGCTACGCTAAACTTGAGATAATGGAATACTCCTCCGCATCAGTTTTTACTGATATTTATGCTTACAGGGGTGATAATACTGTTTGTGACGATGCACTAGATAGCCTGTCTTGTGCTTATTTGCTATTAAATTTAAATAGGAAAAAGCGTGAAGTACATTTTTCTAAATTAAAGTACTTTTAAGGTATAATTAAAAGCAGAGGTTTAGTATGCAACACACACATATAACAGAGCAAATGGTAATAGATGAATTTGTTAAGATTGGCTTTAATGAGGCAATTGCTAGTGATATTGCAAATAGGTATTATCATAATGAGATTAGTTATCAAGACCTCCTGATTATTAAAATGGAGCTTAAAGGCGATATTTCTGATGTTAAAAATGAGCTTAAAAGCGATATTGTTGCTGTTAGGAATGAGCTTAAAAGCGATATTGTTGCTGTTAGGAATGAGCTTAAAAGCGATATTACTGCTGTTAGGAATGAGCTTAAAGGTGATATTACTTTACTTAATGTTAAGGTTGATAATTTAGATAAAAATAACAAATGGCTTTTTGGCTTATCATTTGCCATATGGTTAACCACTATAGGTGGTTTTATTGCTCTCTTTTTTAAATAAACTACAACTTAAACCACACTTAAATTTAACAAAAACTAATATTTGACATATATTTAAATAAAAACACATATGTGTTTTTGCTATTAAGTATAAATTTAGGAGATACTAGTGGTATTACTAGGAGCCATGATGTGGCTAGTAGCGATACTAAAAGGTTTCTTTAAACAAGTATTACTTTTATTAAAGGGTTTAGCTAGTTATTTAATAAGAATAGTACTTGTTTTAGTAAAAGCTTTAGTAGTGCTTTTTGTTTATTTTAAAGATATAAGTGTTAGTTTTTACAAAAGGAATAGTGAATTCATTTTAATGATGTTTATTGTTATTGTATTTTTCTTAGCATTTTTAGTTGTAACATATCAAGGAACTTTTAAAGAGATTTGTAGAGGATTTTATGGCAGGATAAAGTGTTGGGGTAAAGATAGATAACTTGTTTACTTGACAAAAACAGTTATTTGCTATATAATATATAGAATTATTATTTATTAATGTATTTTTAAAAAAGTTTGATTATGAAATTAGATGCAAATCTTAATCCTTTGGATTTATACCGATATTCTATATTTTTTAGGAATTATATTGAAAATGTAGCTGAAGACACATTAAAGAACGGAATTACTTTACTTAAAACAGGAGCAGGTGGTGTTGTTGAGGAGGGGCTTTGTGCACTTAAGGTTGAGCTTAAGGAGGCGCTACTTAATGCTGTTATAAGCTATAGGTTTAATGGTGTTGGCTATATTTTAATTAGAACACATGATGATGAATTTGACCTTGAGAGTGAAGTTTTAAATGAATTGCCTATAGGATTTACATATCTTGACTATTTGCGTGTTAGAGACAGGGACTATGAGTCAAGTTATATTACCTATTCGCTTAAGACTATAAGTCAAGATGAAGATGCTCCTCTACATGAAAAAGTTAGTATTAGAGAAGTTAGAATACATAAGAGTAGAGTTATAATATATGAGAATTATGACTATATCCTAAACGCATATACCCCTGTTTATACAAAAAGTTTCCTACTAAATATTTACCTTTTTGAGAAGATATATAGTGAGATAGAAAAGAAAATAAGCAATCATAACTTTTTATTCTATAAAGATGAATATTTAGTAGAATTACAAGACGCATTAACCAATGCCACAGCATCAGTTGACCTTTTAACGAAAAACAACAGCAGTGGGGGTTTATTTAAGAATTTATTTGCTAGTCAGCAAAAGGAAAATGCCGATGCAAATATTAGTACTTTTAAGGGAATAAATAATGCACTTGAGAGTGAGCTTACAAGACTTAAGAATAACCTTAATAATGAGGGTATTTTCTATACGGCAACACCAAACGCTAGTCTTGAGGTAGTTAAGTATGACCTTGCTTTTCTTAAAGAGGCACTTGAACTTGTTAAGGCTAAAATAGGGGCTGATACAAAGGAGCCATTAACGCGCAGTTTTAATGAACAGACTAAAGGATTAGGGAGTGACGGGAAGGGTGATAGAAGTAATTACTATGATTTTCTAAAGGGCGTACAAGAGAATATTGAAAATGCGGTTAATAGCAAACTAAATAAATATTATGGACTTGATATGAGATTTAACTCTCTTGTGCTATTAACAGATGAGCAGAAGATAGAGGCGGATAATAGATTAATGGACACTTATTCTAAATATTTATCTCTAATTAGAGAAGAGGGTTTAAGTGATATTGATAGAGTTAATTTAAGTGAAAAATTATTCTTTTTGGAAAAAAACAACAAAAATTAAATTTATCAAGGAGTTTTTATGTCAAAGGCAGATAAAACAAATAAATCTGTAGCAACATTAAATGATGCGGGGAAGAAGACTAGTTTAGTTAACAGCAACACTAAACCTAACTTGAAACAACATAAGAGTATAAGTTTAGATGAATATAGCCAATATATGCGTTATAAGAAACAGCAACAGCAGACAAATAATAAAAACAGTACTCAATCACCAACTGTAAGTATTAATGAGCGAATAGCCCGAGAACTTAAGGCAAATAAAACTAAAGTTTCTGCTGAGCGTAGCTTATTAGCACAGGCTAATAAGATTAATGAAATAGATAATTTATCTAAATCTTATTTAAGTGCTCATTTTAATAAAGAGACTCTCCTTGATAAGGGATATAGCTTAGCTGATATAATGCTAGCACAAAAAAAGGAACTTATTCGCAAATATGTACCCTCTGAGCAAATATTAGCAATTAGCAAAACTAGCAATATTGAACATGTAGGTGGTGAAGTTTTAGAGCAATTAGTAGCACTTGCTAAGGTTAATATTAAGAGACGGGATGCTACTAGTAGGCTTGCTAGCGGGGCTCGTATAGGCAAAAAAGGAAATTTGATTGAATTTAAGGAACAGCTATCACTAAATAATCCTAATTTTAGACCGCGTAATTTTAGTGAATTTTATGAGGGTATTGCAAATACACATAAAGAGAGGCGCTTATTGTTTTACAAAAACAAAATGTTAGCGCAACGACGAGCTTAAGGGGGTTGATATGGCTGATTTAGCTAAAATAAGAGAAGATTATGAGAAAAAGGTAAGTGAACTTAAAGAGATAATGAAAAATCCTATTACTGATGTAGGTCTTTTTAGTAATTATGTTGATTTTAAGGATAAGAATTTAACTTTTAGCAATTCTGGTGGTACTAGAACTAGTAGTGTAGATAAATTAGAAAACTACCCTGCTACAGGATACCCGTACAAGAGGGGTGTTGTACTAGATTTTGACAAAGATAATGCATATGAATTTGGCGTTAAGGCCGGCGGAGGGGACGACTTATACGGTATTTGTATTGATATTGATGAATTTAGCCAGATAGCCACAGTATTGCCTATTACTAATAATTTTACAGGCTTTCTGGTGCTAAAGGGGGGTGGAGACAATGGAATAAAGGCTGGCGACAAATTGTTTTTCAACAAAGATGGAGAATTAGAAAAGGTTGCGGGGGGAAACAAGACGGTTAATGCTATAGCCTTATCAAGTTCACATAAAATCAATAATAGTGTCAGCATAATACTTGCTAGTGTATTTGGTAATAGAGCCCTTAAGGGAGCTTAAATTTGAGTAGCCGTAAGCAAAAACCACAGACCGCCCCTGATAGAGAACTTAAAGAGAAGATAATAGAGCCTGTAGTAGAGCAACAGGCAGAAATTAGAGTTAAAAGACAACAACAACAAGTGCTACAGCCACAGCAAAAAAGTGAATTTGAGGAAAAAGAAGATGCATACAAAGAATTTATTTTAAAACTTAAGAAATATAGCAAAACTTCTGTTGGTGAAGTTACTACTTTTAGTAACAACACGGAGCATAGAGATAAAAATCTAATTTTTTCATCGCCCTGTCAAACGAATTCAAGTAGTGTTGATAAGTTAGAAAACTATCCTTATAAAGGCTTTCCATATAAGCGTGGAGTAAAGTTAGCAATTAGTGAAGCAGAGCCTTTTATTCATGTAGAGCCTACAGATGATTTAAACCTATATGGAATTTGTGTTGATATTGATGAATTTAGCCAGACAGCTACCGTACTACCAATTACAAATAATTTTAGTGGGTATTTAGTTACTAGAAACCCAAACATAAAAATAGGAGACATACTAGATATTAACACTGAGGGCATTATTATTAAGGCCGGTGGTGGAACTCCTACAATAATTAATGCGGTAGCTTTATCTGACTCATTTACTCTTGATTTTAGTGGCAAGTTAAAAGAGGCGCCACAGAGTATAAGTGAATTTAAAATCAATTTTGTAAAGGTAGCTATTTACGGGAATAGGGGTTTTGAGATAACTATTCGCAATGAGGAGCAATAAAGGAGAGTTGTAATTTATGGCAATAGAACAATTAGAAAAAGAATACATAGAAAAGCGCGAGCAAGTAAAGAAAATCATGAAAAATCCTATAGCAGACCCCGACCTTTTTAGTAATAGGACTGAGCATAGAGATAAGAATTTAATTTTTAGCAATTCAGGCGGTACTGCTACTAGTAGGTTTGACAAGATAGAGAATTATTTCGCTAAAGGATATCCATACAAGCGTGGAGTAAAACTAGTTGTAAATAAAGTAGACGAGGGGCAACCTGCAAAACCACATTATGAACCACACATTGAGGCAGGGGGCGGGGACGACCTATATGGAATTTGCATTGATATTGATGAATACAGCCAGATAGCCACAGTATTGCCTATTACTAACAACTTTCAAGGGTATTTAGTTGCAAAAGACAGCTCAATTAAAAGGGCAGATAAATTATGCTTTAACATTGATGGTGAATTAGAAAAGAGTACGGCGGGCAAAGCCAATATCAATGCTATAGCACTAGCTGACGCTATAGAACTTGTAGCCAATAAGCAACATGTAGTAAAGGTAGCAGTTATTGGAAACAGGGCTTTAGATAAGAATTAAAATTTAGAGATTTAAAATTAGAGGAGATTTATAATGTCAGAATTATTTGATGAAAATTATTATGCTAGTGAGACCGCACAAGTATTTGAGGAGACTAAATTACCTATATATTACAATTGGTTTGATGCTTCTCAAATTGAGGATGTTGAGGTTAAAATGGGGTTTTTGCGTACAGTTAAATGGGACGCTTTTCTTAATGCTAATCCTACAAGTCTAGTCAATGAAGTTAATACTATAGCTACAATTGGCTTTAAATCTGAAACTGTTAGACTTAATTACTTAAAGCTACAATATAAATTTAGACACTTAAAGCAGACAGCTGAGAGTTTCTATACAAATGACACTTATATTGGAGATACTAATAATAATCTACTTCCCTTTAAAGAGGCATATAAATTAGCATCAAATGAGATAGTAAAACTTATTAATCACTTCATACTAACAGGTACTGTTTCAATCCAAAAGGACGGTAAAAACCAAAAGCGACTACTGCCTAATATGTATGGGATATACAATATGCCTGACCAAGTAGAAGAGGAAGTTGCTAATGGCGACAAAGACAAAATGGATAAGATATTTGAAAAGATTGAATCGGGGCTTGCAAAACTTGAATTTGGGGACGAATTCTCTACTCCTATGATGGTAATAGTAGACCAAGCAACAAGTCTTAAGCTAGTCAAACCATACGCTAGCGACGCTATGCCCCCTATTTCAAACGATAAATGGGAAGACGTACTTATTTCTACAATAAAGGCTATAAATAATCGCAATGAAGTTCGAATACAAACTTCAAACTTACTTAAAAACCAAATTCTTATATACCCACTAAACCCTGAATTGCTTAAATTTAAGCCAAGCCGGTATATGCTACCAATGCCAAATGAGCAAGTTGATAGAGACTCAACAGATATAGCACACAGTTATATTGATTTTGTTTTAGGTGGTCTTATTGCTACAAAAAAGACTATTCTTAAAGTTAATATAAAGCAGTCCTAACTAGAATATGAGTAGTGATACCGAAAACGCGGAGCTTAAAGATTTTTATAAGAAAATACTAGCTCTCTTGTCAATAAAGGAGGCTGAAGTGGCTTTTGACTCATTTATGGCATATACAGAATTACTAAATATAATACTTGAGACACACGGAGTTGAACTTGCAAAACTGACTAAATCACACTTATTCCTACTGCTGTATTACTTTTTAGGCTGTGAGCTTAAAAAACGCGGTATAATGACTGAGTTTGAATTTGAAAAGATAAAAAAGGAAAAATTTAATGAACTTGAAATTGAATATAATCCAACGCCCATACCAACAAATATAGGAGATACTGCAAATAAAAAGAATTTTTGTGGTCTTTTTGACTCTTTTTTAGAAAAACTTAAAAAACAAACTAAAACTCCATCTTGTATAGGAGTAGTTAAATGAGTGCTATAAGACAGCGACTTGCTAGTATGGCGGGGCGTCTTGTAAGTTTTTATCAAAATGACGAGGAGATAAGATACTATAAGGCAAAAGAAGTCTACAATAGCTACAATGCTACCTCAACTCTGCATTTTAGTAAAGAAGAGTACACTAAAATAATAGGTATTATCTTCAACCTAACAGATGAAGAATTGGCACAAATAAATGACTCTAATTTAAGTGATATTAAGGTTTACTACAAAATGTATACCAGCGCTGATATTGCATTTAAGGTTAAGGATAGAATTTCACTTGAAAACACTCTCTATTTCGAAATAGTCAAGGTTAATGGCGGGGTTGGCTACTACACACTCATACTTAAGGAGCTTATATGGAAATAGAGTTAGAAATAGGTTGGTTTGCTAGTAGAACGGGCAGTATAGCAAAGTTTCATGAAAAGGGTAGCGCCACTCTTCCTATTAGGAAACACTTAACCGAGGTAGCCACAAGTACAGAATTTAGGCAATATCTTCTAAATCAAGAACACTTAAGAGTAGCATTTAAGCGCAATATAAGGGCAGGGTTTAAAGAATTAGGTGAACTCTTTATAGCGTATTATTCCAATTATGTGCTAGCAGGCTTAATTAAACCCAAACTTAAAGCTACTACTATTGCAAATAAGAGTAGACGCGGGTACAGCGCACCACAAACACCTCTTGTGGCCTCAGGGGCTATGATTAGCGCTATTGAGTACAGGATTAATGGATGATTATAAGTATTAATGCTATACAAAATTACTTAATTGAATTTTTAAATAAGTTCGCTTCTGATTTAAGAGAATCACAAGAGCGGGCAATAGAACTTGAGGTTATAAATACTTATAATCACCCATATCTGGCTAGCTATAATCCTCGTGCAGGCAATATACTAGTTGTTAAATTTGATACAATAGATAATTTGTTTGAAAATGCCACTAGAGCTGGCAAATTTTATACAAATATCAATGAATTTACTCTAAATTTTGCACTCTTTTTTATAAGTTTTATAGTAGAGGCAGATTTATTAGAAAACACTGATGCTTATAATAATATGCTTGCTATATATGAATTATTTAGTGAATTTCTTTATAACAACAACTACAGATTAAAACTAGAGAGTATAAATAATACTGCTGAGCACAGTTATACCACAAATATTACATACTACATATACCCCACTTCGGGAATGCAAAATAATGGACTCTTAACACTTGATAGCAGGAATAGCAATTCTGCTTATTGTGCCAATAATGCCTTTAAAGCTAGTGTTAGAGTAGAAGAGATATTAGAGAAGACAAAGGAGCCTGAACTTGCCACAAGATACAATTAAGGTCAATTTAATAAGTGATAAGACACATATTAAGCAAATTGAATACTATAACCCACTACTAGTATATAAGACAGCTAAATTTAAGATTAATGAGGGGGCTAAATTTAAAGCATACTCACTAACTATACAAAATTACCCAAAGATAATTGATGCACTAGAAAAGGATAATGGGGAAAACGGTGAGGATAATTTTTCTGAGGAAAAGAAATACTTAAAGGAAACACTAGATGATTTTTTCCAACAAGACGGCCTTAAAGCGTGTATGCTACTGCTTTATAAAGACAAAGCCGAGGCGATTAAAGAGTATCTTAAAGCTAATAGACACACATTTGTTGTCCTAATTAATACTTACAAAAAAAATGGGGGTGAGGGGGGCGACGGACTCACTATTTATAAAGATGATTATGATAAGTTTAAAAGCCCTAATAACTTCTTCATATTCTCTACTAAGGAAAAGGAAATAAAGGAATTATTTAAAGATAAATCTGATACTGAAAAGGCAGGTAATATTGTTGTTTATAGCAATAATGGCGAGCACTTGCATCTTAAATTTATAAGTAAATACCTAAATGAAGCGTCAACATTCCACTCAGTCAATCCATATGGAATTAAGCTTAAATCTACTCCTCTTTATGATGATACTCTAATTAAGACTTTAAGAGACACTAATATCAATTTCTACTCACTTCTTAATGAAACTGCCCTTGATGGTGTTCCGGCATTTAAGGAGGGGGTTGACCTAGCGGGTAATTCAATTGATGAAATTTTTACATATCAATACCTTAAAGCCGAGACTATTGTTGAGCTTATTAGAGTTTGGAATAAAAATAACAGACAAAATAGTAAACTTAGTGCCTTATCTTTAAGTGGAGTGCGTGAAAATGCATATACATCCTCAATAGAGTGTTTATTTAAAAGATTTAAAGATTCGGGTCTTATTGTATCTTATAAAGATTTAAAGCTTATACTTAAGCCTAGCCCCACACTAGAACTAACGCTAAATATATCTGTCACATATAATTATAGCATTAATGCTGTAACTCTTAATATTACAACAGAAGATTTAGAGGATTATATTAAGTAGGTTAACTTAATAAGAATTTAATTTAATTAAAGATTTTAAAAATAGGAGGCATAACATGAACCTTTATAATTTAACGGAAGTCTACTTTTCAATAGCAGGTCATCAATTACACAGTGGTAAAATTGAATTTACCAGCGAGCCTACTACTAGAGCTACTATTAGTAGTGAAGATAAGGGCATACCCGTAATTAGCTTTAGAGACCCTAAAACCATAACATACATATTCAATATTGAAGTAACTATTGGTAGCCATGATTATATCCTACTAACAGAACTATCCGATGAACAATTTGATAATACTAGTGTTAGTAAACTAGATAAGGCCTCAGATTTAGTCTTTAATGACCATATCGCAACTAAAATTATATCAAATAATGCCATATTTACAGAGTCTCCAAGTAGGAGCTATTCAGCTGAAGCTGAAAAGGTATCCTTTGAAATTAGAGCCATTAATTGCCAAAAGAGTAAGCCAAATTCGCTTTAAAAAAAACAAACTTTAAGGAGACTAGAATAAATGCGATACAAAATGAAAATACTAACTAAATCCAAGATTTACGAATACACATTAAAGGTTATTCCCGTTTACGAATGGGACTCTATCTTGGGTATTGACCAAATGAAGGGACTTGAGCGCCTAAATGAGCTCTCATACCTAAAAGAGATAACCAACCTTATGATACACCCTAATTTTATAAATGAGTTTTATCTAATACTTACCGAGAACAGAAGATTTGCAAAAGAATATAAAGAATATCTTATTGCTATGCTTTATGAAGTAGAGTTTGATATGTATCACCTAGACCCTGATTTTAAAGAGCCAGCTTTTCTTTTCCTTGAGCAATATGAGAATAATGTTGGTGATTTTGTTAAATATCCTTATATAAATGAGAATTGGAATTATGAATATGTTGCTGGCAAAACAAATAAAACGGATAATGTAGTTACTTCGGATGAATAACAGAGAAGTTAAGAAATGCATCAATGAAATACACGAGAGTAGAAGTCGTTATTTTCGTCTACTAGAGAAGATTAAGGCTAATAAATATCACTTCCCCGTAATTATGGGTATATGTAGCTTTAGTGAGGTTAAGTCTATGTATTATAAGGAATTGGTGGAGGTCAACCTACTTGCTGAAGCAAAACTTGAAAAGGAACTTTTTGAAAACCTGTTACTAAAATAAATTTATGAATAATGATACTTTTACCATTAAATTTAAAGGAGTACTAGATAGAGTAGCTACTAGAAAATCTCTTGAGAGCGATATTTCTAAGATGGAAAAGCTACTTAAACCTAAAAAAACAAGCTTAGGGAGCACTCGTGATATTATTAAGAGTAATTTAGGGGATAAGAAGCGCGAACTTAATAAACAGAATAAATATGAAGCTTTGCGCGAAAAAGTAGAAAAATTTAGATTAAGTGAAACCCGCAAACTTGTAAAACAAGGTATGGGATTTGAAAAAGCTCGTAAGGAAGCACACAGGCGCTCTCTTATGTCTGATAAAGACAGGCGTAAATTAGAATATAGCAATATAAAACAAGAAAAAAAAGCAATTAGAGGCAAAGCACTTGCAAAAGTTATAACAATAGCTATTGGTACAGCAATTGGAAAAGCAATATTTGGTGCTTTTAGTAAAGCAACAGGCGGTGCTTTTAATTTTGCTAAAAAATCTGTTGAAGAGAGCGCACAAACTAAACGAGACACTAAAATATCATCTAAAATGTTTAGCAAAGGCGAATACAGCACTCTTTATAAGAAGATAGCTGGTACTAAATCGTTTGAAAAGGACACTGAGATAGCAGATTTTTTAAGAAAATCGGCTGTACTTAAGAGTAGTTTAAAGAATTTAGGCCTTGCGGGTGATAAGAATGCTTTATCCTCAGTAGTTGATTTGGCTAGTAAACTTAAATCTAGTGGCCTTTATTCTGGCAATGATGATGCTATTGGAGCCGTATCAGAATTACTTAAAGGGAATGCTAGTGGGCTATTTTCTATGCTAAATCAATTAGAGGGTGTTGGTGATAAGTATAATGATTTAGCTACTATGAGCTTTGAAGCATCTTCTGGTACAGACCCCGCAAGTAGAATAAGAGTTATAGAACAAATACTTGCCGACTTGCCAAAAGACTTACTCCAAGATAGTAGTTCAAGAGATGCTATAGGTAGTAACCTTGCTAAATTTGAAAATAGTGTGCAAAACCTAACAGCTAAAATACTAGAGCCGGCTCTAGTACTTATTAATAAACTACTAGACTGGATTAACAACTTTAATCTTCAAACTAGCATTATAGACCCCATAAAGGGAGCCATAACAAGCATATTTAGCTTAGACGCTCTTATAGCCAGACTTAGGTCAATATTACCCAGTTGGGCGGGTGGTGATAGTGGCGCCAGCCTTAAGGAAATACAGGAGAGAGACAGCTCCACAACAGCTCCACATTAAGTTTTAATTAAAGGACAAGAGTATGCCAATACAAGCTACTAATACAAACCCTCAAGAACTAGAACAACACGATATAATAAATATAGTAAAGGCTAGCATAAATCAAGTATTTAGCCTTTTTGGGAATGATAATTATATTGTGCTCTTCCCCAGAATGGATTTAAAAGGGTTTGGATATATTCCACAATTATTCTTTATTAAACCTAAAGGGGAGCTTTTAAGCCGAACTTACAATACTAGCTGTTCAAAACGCCCCGTTATCAATTTTGCTACTAGAAAAGCCGAATATGTAAGTTATAATCCCGTAATGACAGGAGAAACTATCGCATTATCAGGCGCGGTATTAACTAGTGTATACAAAGAAATGCTAGAGCCACTTAAGTCAACACCCTTCGGCAATTCACTACTTGAATTTGATAGCTCATTTGTAAAAGAACAGTTAGCCAATAGAATTGAGGCGCAAGTGCCCTTTAGCGCCTACAGCCCCACTTTTGGCCTTAAAGAATTAGTTGTACTAACATCAGTAAGTTTTAAAGACACTCCCTTTATTGATGAAGTGGAGATTAGCATTAATATAGAAGTGATTAAAACATTCGCTATTTCTAGTTACAAAGGATAAAAATGCTATATAGACTATTACAATACGATTTTGTTGTCGAATTTTATAGCGCGCAAAAAGCAGGCAAGGATACCGTTGGAGGCAAATTACCTGAAGCTACTCCTAAAATTAAAATTAAGAGTGAGTCTGGCATTAATATAAATATGTCTATTACCGATGTGTATTCTAGTCACAATCTTGTACTAGCTAAACAAGCTAAAATTCAATTATGGAACCTGCCACTAAATTTTAATGACGAGATTAAAGCAGGAGATATTGTTAAGATATATTACAAAAAATTTGCAGATGAACAAAAATATGACTTTATTATGGCTGGCTATTTAGGCGTACCAATGAGCACTGATTATGAAAATGGTGATTTTTCTGTTGATTATACTATTCATTTGGTATCAAAAAGCAATTTTTCAAATAGAACACTTACTCTTTGTAACTTTAAAGGTATGCGTGTAGTAGATGCTATTGAGTCGGTTTTCCCTACTAGAAATATTATAAATATGAGTGAGGGTGATAAAAATAGGGTAATTGAGGAGTCTTTTTATGCTACGACGCCTAAAGAATTTTTAGAAAAGATAGTTAAAAAATATGTTCAAAGTGTATATACCGATATTGGTAATATTAATTTAGAAGTTGAGTGTAATTACATATTTAGCAATATTGACCCCAAAAATACTACTACTCATTATGAGGCACTAGAAGACTATGGGCTACAGTTTATACCACAACAAGAGATATCAATAGGAACCGCGCACAATTATACACTCTCATTTTGGAACGCCACACTAACATACACACATAAGCTTAAAGTAGGCACTAAAGTTAGCTTTAAAGATGGTCTTAGCAATACCGTTTTTGCAACTATAAAAGAAACAAGTGCACAACTGAGTAATACTGGTGAGTGTTCACTAAATCTTAAACTCTATGACGATAGCAATGCAGTTCCGGCAGTAACTTGAAATTACTGCCTATTGTATGAAGTTTAATACAAATAAAGGTAGCTCAAATTTGTAATTTAAGAGAGGTTTACTTATGCAAAGCGACAATATTAACTATGAGCTTTATAGGATAAATCAAAACCTAAAAGGCTCCGCTTTAACACAAGAGGAGATTAAGAATTGGATTTATAGCTCAATTGCAATACTTAAAATAGGCATTATTAAGTCATTTAATGCTCAAGAACAAGAGGGCATAGTATTTATTCCTGAATATGATGGACTTGAAATTAAAACACGAAACATATCAAATATTAGACTAAATCTTGACAAACAAGACACTGTCATTTTACTGCAAAGTAGTATTAATATTTTTAACACAAAAGACAATAATTATTTTGACAAAAATTATTTCTATATATTATCAGACGCAAATCTTAATACTAAAAAATTAGGACTTGCGTCTAGTAGCATTAGTATTTCCTCAAAGCGTCCTATTGAATTTAAGACTGATGATGCTAGTCTTCGGGAGGCATTTGTGGCTGTAGTTGACGCATTAAGAGAAGTGACTAACTCACTTGCTAACTTGCGTATTATAGGACAGGCTGAAATTGAGCCTACATTTAGAATTTATGTAGAGCGAGTAAACTCACAAATTAGCCAAATAACTGCTACAGTAGCTCGTCTACTTAAATGATTTTTAGCAAAAATGAGATAAAATTACTATTAATTTAAAATAAGGAATTTAAAAAAGACAGAGTGGATTTAAAAATAGATGGTAATTTTGATTTGGTGTTTGGTAGTGACTTGCATTTGGTTGACGGCGTTGCTGAACAGAAACAAAAGCTAGCCATCTTTTTAAAGACAATAAAGGGGAGTCTACTTTATGCTCCAAACTACGGATTTGATTATTCACTATGTTTGAGGGCTTGTAAACTCAATAGACTAGATTTTATTAAGTCTTATTTTTTAAGCATAGCACAAGAATTAAAACTTGACCTTATTAATGTTAAGGCTACTCTTATAGAAAAGGAGGGTGGTATTAGGGTTTTCTTTTACTTTATTGGTGATAATATGAGTATGGATTTTGCTATATGAGCAGGATTTTTGACAAAGATTTTGGCATACTTCCTAAATCTATTAGCGATATTGTTGCCGACAAGAGGGCTTATCTTAAGGATATGTATGGGATTGATATTAAGGACGACCACAGTTCAATTTACAACATCATAGCCAATTCACTAGCTATAACTGAATCACAAATAATAGATGAACTTTTAGCTTTTTTTAATAAAATGAAACCTGACGGGCTTTATTGGACAGCTATTCAGGCTCATATTAGTGCTAAGAGTACTACTTATGAGGCAATAAAGACTGCTCTACTTGCCACTAAACATGTTAAGTATGCAAATATTTTAAGTAAGGCTGGTAAAGCTACTATCTATTTAATCCTTGATGATGATATTGATTTAAATAAAAGCCCAAATTCTACTGAAACTTCGCTCTTTAAAGCCTCTTTATGGGAAGTGATTTACCACACTCTGCCTAGTGGGACTCTATTAGAGGGTGATATTGATATTGATGGATATAACTCACAGGGACAGCTTAAGAGTTATAAAGTAAGTTTGGGTAAGCTTAAGTATTGCTACTTAAAGGCTACATATAAATTAGACCTTAAAAATTATATTTATTTAGAAATTGATAAGCAAATTAGAGATATATATACTAGAATTGTTGAGTCTAATTACCGTGATATGGGAATAAGTTTTGAATATCAAGACTTCATAGCGCCTGTTAATGAAGTTTTAGGTATTGCAAGTCTTTGTGTCTCAGCTTGCGTTAAGGACACTGAGACTACCCCCATAGCATCCCTATCGTCTAGTGATTTTAAAGAAAATGAGGATATCAAGATTAAGGACGATGAAATTTTGCTTTTTGATATGCATACTAGACTTCTAGTTGATATTAAGAGTAGTTAGTTTAACTTTATAAGATTTAAAAATTAGTATGATGATACCTACATTTTTAAGAAACACTGAAGTAGAAAAATTTATTGAAAATGAAATTGCTTTTGCTAGCCAAATACTTACTGAACTTCGTGAACTCAATTCAAATTTTATAGATATTAATACTACTCATATAAATTCAAGATTTGTTGCTATTTGGCTATCTGTTATATTTAAAATTTTTTACTCTAGGATGCAGACAACTGTAAGCCTTGCCTACAACATTGGAAGTGTTATTTTTGCTACAAAACACATTGGCACTGACGAGAGTTTTGTCAAACTATTTAAAGCTTTTCTTAATGTTGATATTGCAGTAACAACTCCACAGGCGGGTGTTATTAATATAAAGCTTTTAAGTGGCATTAAAACTAACTTTATAGCATACATATCACCCAGCACTAAACGGGGCAAAAGGCCAAAAAAAATACTTATATGTCAACATCGGGAAGGATATGAGCCCAAATGTAAGGCATTGGTATTCAATTACCTGCCTAAAGGGTACTCACACTCTATTTATGCATTTATTAAAAACTTAATTCCAATAGGACGCGTATTGCGTCTTATTGATAAAGATAATCAGGACATTATTTCTTTTAATACTAATACTAATACTTAAAGGAGTGCTATATGGCTGATGAAGAACAAAAAGACACTAAACTATTAGTTGACGATGAAGAACATATTCAGATTAAAGACTTAAATCGAATTAACACACTTAAAGATAATGATTTATTACCCATTGATGATGGATTTGCTAGCATTAATGCTATTACTTTTGCTAATTTCTTAAAGACAGTCAAGGATAAGACATTTAAAGGTGAGGGGCTATCTTATTTTAAACAAGTCATTAAAGACACTATAGCCAGTGAACTAGCATCAAATCCTAATTTTGTTGCTAATCTTTATTCAAGTATCTTATCAAAACTTATTAATAATGAGTCTAGTAGTATTAGTAGCCTATTTAGTAAAATACAGAAGGAATTAATCAGAAGTATTAGCTCTTATAGTCTAGTAAAGAGCGATAAACTTGTTATAATGAGTGACTCAGACGAGTTACAAAAAACTTCCATACCCAATCAATTATTAGGTATTCCATCAGACTTTACTATTAAAAAAAAATCGAGCAAGGATTCATACTTTTATTCATATGAATATAGAAAAGAGGCTTTATTAGTAGATTTAAAAGACAACAAGTCTGTTACTCTACACTGTTCAAAAGATGATGATGATGAGCCTGTTTATCTTGACATTTTCTTAAATATACACACAGGTAGCATAGACAATGAGAGGCATATTTACCTTAAATACACCGATGAGAGCCAAAAAAATACAGCATATTACCTATATACTTCACAAGTGCGTATGATAGCTCCTCTTTACACAGGATGGTATATGCAAAAGCAAAGCTATATTAGTGGTAATCCAGTACCATCATTTTTAAAAATTTAGCAAAACATCTTGAAAAATATTAGTTTTTGTTATATATTTCTATTTAACGCGTTAGTGGCTGGAGTCCAAAAGGACTGCTCTAGGCAGTCCTTTTTACCACCCACTATTTAAAATTTGTAGAGGTTTTTTGTGACCAGTGTAAATATTTCTGAACTTTTGATTAATCTTAATGAAATTAAATTGGGACTTATTGGAATTATTATTTTGGGACTAGTTTTCCTGCTTAAACCCGTTGTTAAGGATATTTTGTATATTTTTATTGACAAGTTTAGGAATGGTAAGTCTGGTAAGCAGTAAGTATGAGACTTGATAAGGATAATTTGACCGCGGGGCTTACTTCTATTTCTAGTTTAGTTGACTGCTTTAGCTCTTTTGAGGACACTTTTACACAAAAAGCTCATAAGGGATTTACTCTGCTTTATGAACTCTATATGCTTTATTCTCTAGTTTATAAAGAGAATATGGAACGGTTGGAAAATGCTTTAACTGTTGATATTAATAGGGCTTTGGCTCCTATTAACACTAAAATTAATGATTTAATTTGTAGGGTAAATTTGTCTGAGGAGAATACTAAACTTTCTACTGACTTGCTTTTGGAGAATTTAAATGACTAGAGATAACTCTTATTTGGGCATAAATATCTTGCAGGAATTTACCAAATTATTATCTTGTAGCAATATAAATACTAACACTGTTGACTATATCAATATTTTTGGTAAAGTTGTAAGTTATATTTATTCTCTTTATATTAAAAATATGGCCAGAGTTGAACAAGAGGAGGCTAGCTACATATTGTCTGAGATAGAAGACATTTTGCGTATTAATATTGAAATTTTAGAAAACACAACAGAGAGTAAAGAAAAGGGCAGTATAGCAAAGATTGAAGCTTTGCGTAATAAGCGCAATAAATTAATGGAAGCACACACAAAACTGCTTAAGGAGAGCCTAGATAATGAGAAGAATTAAGCTCGCTTTTATATATCCACTCTTAATAACTATTAGTTGCACAACAATAGCCAGTTTGCCACAAGAGCCTGATTCACCTCCCAAAGATGCCACTATTTACGAGTTAAGCATTTATGAGGCCAGACTATCTAGTTATGTTATGTATTTACAAACATTTTTAATTAAAAACATTGATAAACTTAATGCAGAAGGGTATAAATTAATGCTCTTCAATCCAATTCCTCTTAAAGAAAAACATACAATAAAAGACTTACTTTTAAATATTTCACACTTTAAAGATTATATTCGATATGCCAAGCCTATTGCTAACTCACTTTATCAAAAATACAGTAAATTAAAATAAGTCTCTAGGAGACTCATTTACTTATTCAAACAAAAATTCAAACCGCGTGTCTT
>NZ_CP028890.1 GCF_003606285.1 Borrelia turcica IST7 | reverse complement strand
TATTAATTTGCTAATAGTATATTTCTTTTATTCAATGCTCCTTATATAAATACATCCGCGTCCCTAAAGATACAAAAAGGTTCCTATAAAAAAGCACTTGGCAACTCATAAAAATATAATCTTGCACAAAGCGCCCCTCAAAAAGCAAAAGCGTCCCTACTCTTGTTTTACTCATGTTAGTGTATATAATTGTATATAAATGTTTAATTTTTTACATCTCTTTACAAAGAAACGAAAGAATATTACTAAAAAGCATTCTACTGATATTATTAGCGTCAATTCTAGTGAATTCATTCTATTAGCTACTGCTTTAATTCAGTCTGGCAATATTAAACATAATCTACTTGGTATTATAATGTCAACTGGTATTCCTCTTGCTCATCTGAATGATAAGATTATACTTAAACAAAAAAGTAATAATACTATCATTTACAAGATAACTAATAGTAAAGAATTTATAAGACATACTTTAATTGATCCTAAACTGGTTGTTCATTCTATTAGGGCACTTTATCTTAAAAATCCTTACCCTCACTATAATGCATGGGAACTTAATAGAATTCTTAAAAAAGTACTTCGTTCTAATATTACTACAAAGACTTTAGAGAAAATATACTCTCTAATTCTCTCTCAAAGCACTTCACTAGCTCAAAAGAATGCCTCTGTCAACAACATTCAATTGGTTAGAAAACCTGTTATAGAAAGTTTTGCTAAGATAATACTACATATTAATTCATTTACTCCCCTAAGGATTAATAAAGCTAATCTTGCTTTTTATAAAGCTAGTAATTCTCTTGTTAAGCACACTATTGCTCTTCTTATAGAGGATTTCTTCTCCGCCAACAATCTTGCTACTCATAAAAATACACTACATAATCTTAATGCATTCCTTAAGGTTAAGCTTAAAGAGAAAGGCATTAATTTTAAATCTACTTATAAACATAGAAAAGAGCTTTTATCTTCTATCCTTTCTACACAAAAATCATTTTTCTAACTCTCCTCCTCTTAAACACAATTCATTCTAAAGAAAAGACTCCTTTACAAAGGCTATTTTGATTGTTAAGATGAAGCTTATTAGAAATAAATAAGCTTCTTAAAAGAGCGAAAGTTCTTATTTGTGTTTATAAATGGTGTAAAATTTTAATAAATGCATCTCATAAAACTTATGACGGCTATTCTCTCTCTTCTAGTAGTTGTCCCTAACTCTTATTCTTACAATCATTTATTTCAACACAGGAATGACGGGGTTGATAAATACAATATTGAGCTTTTAAATGATAGCTATGGCTTTTCTTTTAGTGATTTCTTTGATGACCTTCGTAGTGGTTCTATCGTCTTTACTTTTGAATCTAAGTACAACTTTACTCTTAACATAGAAACTCACTCTTTTACCTACAGAGGTTATAAAGATGACCCTATTGCGGTTCAAACTAGGACTGATATTATTGAACTGGGGGCTTTATACTTCTTCCCCTTTACCTTAATAAAAGATTCATCCTACTTTGGTCATATTGATTTTGGCATTGGCTTTAAAAACTTACTTTATGGCAACTGGGGTGGTGCTTTAACACAAAATACTCTGCATCTTCTTGTAAGGCAAACTAGACCCGCTCCTGTAGCCTATGAGCCATATAATTACAGGGGGTTCATCTCCTCTGCTTTTCTCTACTCCTATGGAGGACTACTTTTACTTGAGAACTATCTTGATTTTTCTTACTTTGCTGATTTTTTTGCTAAAATAAGTTTTGGGGTTGATCTTAGAAACAAAGACATTGGTCTTGTTACTAAACTTTTCTTTCAAACTCAAAACAAGATTGACGAAATTAAAGCTTATGCTATAACTCAAGAAGCTGAGAGTGGCTTGGGCATTCAATACAAACTCTATTCCAAAAACTTTACCTCCGTTAACACTATTCACATAGAAAATTTCTCTAGTAACAATCGCTTCTTTAGTGTTGGGGGGTTTGGGGTTATCTTTACCAAAGAATATGATACTCCCCAACAACATGCTATTTTTGCTTTAAGCAATCTATTCTCTTTTGCTTACGAGTGGATGATTCCCTTTCAAATAAGAAGCATACTCTACTACTCTCTTACGCCTCAACTTAAATCCTACGCTGCTATTGCCACCAATTATGATATTAATCTTCCCGATAAAGACTCATTTACTAATAGATTCTCCTCTGGTATCTCTTTTACTCTCCTCTCTCACTCACTCTTCTCCCTATACATAGCATATGGTATCTTCTTGTCTTTCAATAAATACAACACTGACATTAAGTCTGTTTATAGACCTATTGCTGTTAAAGATACTATTCAACTGGGTTCTGAAGCTGAGTTGGGCTCTCTTATTAAGCTATTCTCTTTCAATAATACCTCCTATAGCCTTAAGTTATTTAGCAAACTCAACTACTCCCCTCTTATTTATAACCTAAACACTGCTAGTCTTCTTGAGTATAACTTCACCTTCAACTATCTGGGGATTGGCCTTGTTGTTAAATCTTAACTATTCCCTTTACAAATCTCCTTTTTGCTCTACACTTCTTACTACTATTAATTTACCTTAAAGGAGTTCCTTATGAGAAATCTTACTTTATTTTTTATTCTTTCTGCTCTTCTTGCTTGTGACTTAGCAAAGGATGAGATTGCTCACTTAGAAGAGGAGAGTGATGTTCCTGTTGTTTCGGGCTCTACTGTTGCTACTGCTACAGTAAAGAGTGCGGGTGGCGTTTCTTTCGAAGTTGTTGAAGGAAAATTACAGCGGTGTCTTTTGCCTCATCACAGATGGTTTCGGACGTGCACCACTTGTTTTGTCTCTTGGATTAAGATTAAGCCCTTAGCTATTACTAAAAGCAATGGAAAGCTTTCAAAGACTTTTAAGAACAGGCTTGGCTATTCTTTCTCTATTCTACCTCTTAAATACAATGATGGCGGATCTTATGGGGACTCTCACAATAGCTATATCATGCCCCAAATCGTTTTTGAAAACCTTGATAGTTCTAATAGTCTTGAGGTCCTATCTTTCAAGTTAACAGATTTCCCACAGCTTAATTTTAATAAAAAGGGTGGCACCTTTGATCTTCCTAGAGTAGAGAAATCTCCTGCTAATCCGAATCAGGATGTATATCCTTTTGGGATCCTTAGTGTTACTTCGCCTAGTGGTGGCGATGAGGTTATTAGCGCTATTGAAAAGCAGTTTAAGGGAGGCAAATGGGGTTCTTTACGAGCCAAGATCACTGTTAAGGAGAAAGGTAGTTCCAGTGCTAAAACTTACAACATAACACTTGATACTGGATTATTTAATGAATTTATGAAGCAAGTCTTTGCTCGTTATCCTAAGGCTAACCAGTATAATAAGAAATTCAGAATTCCTGTTGCTGATTAAGTCTTGTATTTATTTTAGGCAAGGATTAGTTTTACTCACTAGTCCTTGCCTCTAAGACTGCGTTCTTAATAGAAATATTTTTCTGTTCTTAAAAAAATAATGACTTGCCTTTTAAATGGATTTTGTTTGATTGTCTTTTAACATCCTCTTATCTAAAGATAAGTAATAACATCACAGTAGTAGCAAATCCCACTTTATTTATGATAAGAAACTAACCCAAATTTACTACCCTAAGTAAAGTGTCTGCCTCACTATACAGGTATTCTAAATTTCTTATTCTCACTAGCAACATCTGGATACCTAGCAAATACTTCCTTCATAAACTCATTAAATAACTTAGCATCAAGTGTTATGCTATATACCTTAACCTTCTCTTCAACCTTAACTCTTATCTTTGCTCGCAAACTCTCCCATCTACCTCCCTTATACTGCCTTGCAATAGCACCAATTACCTCTTCTCCCCCACTCGGATTTCCTATATTAAGTATTCCAAAAGGATACACATTCCGACCAGGATTCTCAGCAGATTTCTCTACTCGAGGTATTTCAAATGTTCCTCCCCTCTTATTAAAATTAAGCTCCAGATAATCTGTTAACATAAATGAGACAACCTCAACGCTATTCGAACTATCTAAGCTTTCAAACATTATCAATGGCATCACATACTTATTGCTTTCATTATTATACTTAAGGGGTGTTATTGAGAATGAATACCCTAGCCTTCCCTTCAACGATTTTATTACCTTGCCCTTCCGACTCTTAATATCAACAGGCTTTATCTTAATCCAGTTAACATAACATGTACTGCATGTGATCCAAAAAGCTGCCCAGTGACTTGCACTCAAACATCTTTTCGTCTTCCCCTCAGATACCTCAAAACTAACTCCTTCCTCTACGCTAGCTACTCTACTAGGACTACTAACATCAACTACACCAGCACTACTCTCTTCTACAAATGCAACATCTTCCTTCCCTATATTACATGCCACCATCACTATTAGTATCAATAAGGCGGGTTTCCTCATAAAAGAACTCCTTAAAGTAAATTAAAGTAAAATTATATTACAAATCCTCTCTTTTTTTATTTTCCTGCTTCAAATAGAAATATCAGTACACTTTAACTCCACAAAACAGTGAATAACTTCTCCTTCTATAACAAAAACATAGTTTTTCCTCAAAATTGCAATACCTTTCCTTTTTAACTTAAATTTACCTTTTAGGAGTTTTTTATGAATAAGTTTTATCTTTTATTTTTGCTTTTGCTTGCAATGGTTATCTCTTGTTCTCAAGAAGTGGCAGATTTTGCTGATGAGATGGCTGAGGAGGAGGAGATTGAATTAGCTGAGGCTGACGAGGTCGACGACGAAGAGGAGGAGGACGATGAGGATGAGGACGAAGGGATTGAAGAGGTTATTGAGGTAGCTTCTGCAGCTGAAGACAAAAACTCCGATGAACCTAAAACTTTGGTTGGTGCAGTTAAGAATTTGACATCTGCTGTTTTCGCACCAGTTACATCCATATTTAGTGGTCTTAGTGGTTTGTTTGGTAGTGGTAGTGGTAACTCTTCTAAGTAGTGTAGCAGAGAAGAGACTACTTAAAGTAAAGTGTTATTTCTTAAGTTCTGCACTATAATAAGATACACAACAGATTAAGACTTAAGGTAGGCACACCCTCAAGTTTAATGCATGCTCTTTTTAGGGTCATGTTTTACAGGAGATACTTATGCAGTATAACAAATTTATTTTAACTAACATATTTTTAATATCACTCTTATTTAGCTGTACGCTAGATAATGATTTAGGTGATGAGCTTGCTTTGCTGGAAAGTAGAACAACAGATACAATAGATAGCCTAGTCTCTAACGCTAGTACGGGCTTTGAACCTGAAAAATTAGATTCTGCTAGGCAGGCTAATTTATTAGGAGACTTTGACTCTACTGGTGGTGGTGAAGACGAGAAGAGTGATGCTTATGGTGTTGTTGGTGAAGGTATCGAAGCTCAAGTAGAAGCTCAGCAAGAGATTGCTCTTAGAAATGAACTACAGGAAAAAATACACACAATTGATAAAGATACTTCAATGGATACAAAAGAGATTGATAAGAAAATTACTTCATTGGAAGATTTAAAAAAACAATTAAAAGACGATTTAAATAAAGAATTATCTAATAATCAAACAAACACAGGGCATGTTGGGAGTGTTGACAACTTGCAAACACCAGTTGCTCAAGAAGAAGTAGATAAAGAGAGTGGTCTTAAACATGGAGATTTAGACTCTAAAGCACAATCAATACCTCAAGTAGCTGCAGCGTTAACTGATGCCTCAAAAAAGGGTGCTGTTATTAAAGAGGCTATTGAGGATATAAATACAAAGATTGAAATAGAAAAGAGAAGAAAAACTAAATATGAAGAGCAAGAAGCAAAATTAAAACAAGAAATTGAGAAAATTAAAGAAGAATCTCAACAATATGCGGCTATACGACAGAAGATAAAAGAAGAGAAAGTCCGAAGTCAAAAATTCCTACGCGTTACTGAAGACTTAACAGAGAGTGCTAAGAGGGCTCAAGATGAAGCTTATGGTATCATTGATATGTTAGAAGAACTTGAAAAGGGTATTAGAGACAATAACAAAGATAGCAACAAAGAAGCATTAAATGAGTCTCTTAAAAGTATTATTGGTAAGACAATAAAACTTAGTCAATTAATAGAATCACAAAAGAAAATTGAGGAACGAAAGTCATTGGGTTACTCAAAAGACAAAGATTTTGATGTTATGTTTGAAAACATAAAGGACATAAAGGACAAGTTGAAGGTTTTATGTAGTAGAGTTAGAAGTCATCTTGGTGGGTATAAATCTACAGTTACTGTAGATGGTCTTCAAACAGGTGCAGTAACTAAAGCAATTGGCATTGTTAAGTTAATACACAAAACATTAGCTTATATCAATGACAACAGTAAGGGTAGTCTTCCTAGCATACTTAAAGACTTAGAAGAGGAAATTACAACAAAAAATAAGATATAATTGATTTATAAACATAAGCCTAAGTATTGCTCTTAGGCTTTTTTATTACACATAAATATAAAAGACTCTATCAATAGAGTCTTAATTTACCTTAATAAGAATTCAATTTTATGTTGAAATGCTTGTTTCAACATTCATATTATACAGCAACTTTCTTTATTACACAAAAAAAAACTTCACCTTGCCTACATGACCCCTACAAATATTTAAGGAGATCTTTATTCTGTCTTCAAACTACCCTAAACTGCATAAAAAAGATACTCTTGTCTCTTCACTGTACTGCTAAACACAATGCATTTATACTATTACTGCTATATTCTTTATATTAAAGAAAGGAGTGTACATATGTCATTTTTATTACACTTATTTATTTGCTTCCTATTTAATGGTTGTCTGCCTTACAATCCTAATACAGAGAATAATAAAGAAACGGGAATTAGTAGCACAGAAATGGGCATACAACAAAGTAATGATAATTCTTTAATTCCTGAAGAGACTAAAGTGTTGGGGTTCCTACATACTCAGTTAACAGCTTTCATAAGTAGTAGTGACACAAGGGCTGAGCTTAAACCTTTACACAAAAGAAGACTTGATGACTTTTTGCAGTGGTTAACTAAGAATCCAGATAAGGGAAGAGAACTTGTTAAGGTTGGACAGATTATAGTAAAGATTCTTAAATCTAAAGGCGCTAATGATAAGCTCGATAACTTATCTAGTGCAATAAGCTCTAATGGACAAAGCTTGCAGCAACACTTAAATGATATTGTTTTACCAATTGCATATAGTGCACTTACTATTAGTATTAACAGAAATCTTGATAATGACTCGCTTCTTAGTCTCATTAAAGGTGATTTTAAAGAGAATGGAAGTCGTTTAACTATGTTTAAGAACTCTTAAACTAGAAATTCTTAAAGAGTAAGTCTACTTTAGCTTGTAAATATAGTTATAAATACTCCGATAAGTTTACAATTAGATTTTTCTCTAATCAACCTTAGTAACTAATACTTAAAATTTAGCATCTATATTGGTGTTAAGTTCACTTTTAACACTATATATTTTATTGTTAAGCTAATTTTCTTTTTCTAGAAATTTTATCCTAATATTGAAGTTTCCTCTAAATTTTCAAGGTAACTAATTATTAACCTCATTACGATAATACCTATTTGCAATATCACTAGCAATCTCCTCATTAAATCCAATCTTAACAAATTCATCTATTACCATTTATTCTGTTATATGTGTGCGTTGCATATAAAACCTCTTCTGCTAACTATGTCTTAAGGATACTTTAAGTGAAAAAATAAACTCAACTATTCTTTAACCAGTTCAAGTGCCTATTTAAGAAAATCAAGGTCATAAGTCTAGCGTTTGGTGTTGCTGTATAGAAAATACCCTCATTATTAAGGCTATTCTTAAGTCTTGTAAGCTTGCTCTCAAGTGCATTATTTATTCCCTTTAAGTAGGGAACTCTTTGTATAAACAGGGGTATATGCGTTTAGGATAGAGTCATAATTCTCATATATTATAACTCTACTCTTGTGTACCTAACTTCTTTAATACTAACTTTTTCATGTAGCGGAGCATCTTCATCTTGACTTATAGTCTTTAGTGAATAGGTAATAAAACTTGACTCATAGTCCCTGTCTCTAACACGCAAATAGTCAAGATATGTAAATCCTATAGGTAATTCACTTAAAACTTCACTCTCAAGGTCAAGCTCATCATCATGTGTTCTAATTAAAATATAGCCAACACCATTAAACCTATAGCTTATAATAGCATTAAGTAGCGCCTCCTTAAGCTCAACCTTAAGTGCATCAATTCCCTCCTCTCAACAACACCACCTACTCCTGTTTTAAGTAAAGTAATTCCGTTCTTTACTGTGTCCTCAGCTACATTTTCAATATAATTCCTAAAAAATATAGAATATCGGTATAAATCCAGAGGATTAAGATTTGCATATAGTTTCATAATCAAACTTTTTTAAAAATACATTAATAAATAATAATTTTTTTATAACACACTAAAAAACTGCTTTTGTCAAGTTTAATCTTAATAAAAGCTACTCACTTCCAACACTTTACCCTGCCATAAAATCCTCTACAAGTCTCTTTTAAAGTTCCTTGATATGTTAAAACTAAAAATGATAAGAACAATACAATAACAATAAACATCATTAAAATGAATTCACTATTCCTGTTATAAAAACTAATAATTATATCTTTAAAATAAACAAAAAGCACTCCTAAAGCTTTCACTAAAACAAGTACTATTCTTATTAAATAACTAGCTAAACCCTTTAATAAAAGTAATACTTGTTTAAAGAAACCTTTTAGTATCGCTATTAGCCACCTTATGGCTCTTAGTAATACCACTAGTATCTCCTAAACTTACAAATCTAATCTATCTTTAAGCCCTAAACAAAATTAATACTGTATTTAACAATATGCCAAATACAAATTTGTACTTAAACTTCTATTTGGCATAAATACATTTAATGTGTTTCTAAAAAACCATCTGCTTACCTTGCCCCTGAGGCCTTATGCTCTTCATACAAAACCCAAGCTTGCTTTACCTTTTCAGCTGAAAGTTCATCTTGTAGCTTATCATATCTATAATGTGATAGCGTAGAAAGGTAGCAAAGCACAAAATAAAATATAGCAAATATCATTTCTACTAATAATGAATTTGGGTCAATGCGGTTTAAATATGCCCAAAAATACTTCAAAGTCTTCATAAACACCTCCAATTACTCTACTCATAAAATTACTTAAATAAAAATAATTGGAAGCCTCATTATGCTAAATAAATCATATGTCCCCTCCTACATATAAATTAAAATACATTATATTACATTAAATTAAGATTTATGCTCTTGTTAAATTCAAGGGTTTTAAGTTGTGGGTTATTTTAAAAAGAGGGCAATAAAACCACCTATAGTGGTTAACCATATGGCAAATGATAAGCCAAAAAACCATCTATTATTCTTTTCTAAATTATCAATCTTAACATTAAGTAAAGCAATATCGCATTTAATTTCATTTTTAACATCTTTAAGCTCATTTTTAACAGCAACAATATCTCCTTTAAGCTCATTCTTAACAGCAACAATATCTCCTTTAAGCTCATTCTTAACATCAGCAATATCTCCTTTAAGCTCCATTTTAATAAGCTGGAGGGCTTTATAACTAATCTCATTATGATAATATCTATTTGCAATATCACTATCAATTGTCTCATTAAACCCAATCTTAACAAATTCATCTATTACCATTTGCTCTGTTATATGTATGTGTTGCATTCATTAAAGTTACTCTGCTTTTTGACAATTTCAACTTTATTTTCATTAGAATAATTCATACTCTTAGCTTCATACCCGACAAACTGACCTTTATTCTCAGTCTCAGCCCCAAAAACAGTATAATTATTCAGTATTAAGCCAATAAGCATAGTTAAAAAGAATTTCATTATGCGCACCTCTCCTCATTTAATAATACAACATCAATAATAGACTTGAAAAGTATAAGTTATAATTTAGCATAAATTTTTTAAAGACTTGATTAAAAGTACTTTAATTTAGAAAAATGCACTTCACGCTTCCTCCTATTTAAATTTAATAGCAAATAAGCACAAGACAGGCTATCTAGTGCATCGTCACAAACAGTATTATCACCCCTGTAAGCAAATAATGTGTTTCTATCTTATCACGAAGATTCAGCATAATAGAAGTTAGCATACCTAATCCTTGTGTGTTATCACGCTCTTCTATATAGAGTTTAGAAACATTAAATTTTTCTATTATAGCCTTAATTGTAGATATGACATAAGAATCATTAACAGGACGCTTATCTTGATAAAGGAATGCATAAAATTTATCTTCAAACTGTTCCAGAACACAAACAGCAGTGTTATCACTCCCCATACTAAATGAGGGGTCAATGTAGCAAATGGGACTCTGATACATATATGAGCCATTTAACACAATATTGCTAAATATAGCCTCTTGGCTAGCTACCCACTCACCATAAAGCACGCGGGCTTTATATGTTGGCGTGGACTTGTATAGATTTTCCTGTGTTTTTATAAATGACTTACTCAAGATAGCATTATCATATGTTGTAAAATTATAAGTCTTATATACATCTGTCTTGTCAATATAATCAGTTTTGAAAAAATGGGCGGGGTGGTCAGGATTTGTATCAAAAATAACAACCTCTTGTCCATGTCTTAATCGCTTTAAAGCCTCAAGTAGCGTGTCTTTATGCAGTGTAGTAGCCTCATTAACATAGACTAGAGAAGTATTAGACCCCCTAAAACGCTCATAATCAGTAGTCTTATCACCTCCATAAAGGTTAACCCTAAGTCCGTCTATTAGAATATGAGAAGTATTTGCTTTTTTTGTAACAAAAGGGATTTTAAGCAGGCTACACACTTTTTCAAATTGTCCTAAAAGATTGACTTCAATAGCTTTAGCAGAATTACCTAATATGAAATTATTTGTATCTGCTAAATAGAGTGCCCTATTTTCTAACAAATTCTTAATAAAGAGATAACACGCAAGGAATGTCTTGCCACTAGCAATACCACCACTTAAGACTATCTTAGTGTGTCTATGCTTTTCTATGTCCCTTAGTACTTCCCGTTGTTTTCGAAGTAAATGTTTATCTTCAAATGCTTTAAAATTAGGTTTAGCTACAGCAGTATTCTTTAGTAAATCTGCTATATCAATGCCATATCTTTTCTTTTAATGCCTTTGTTTCTTAATAAAAAGACTACTCTTAAATAAAATCATTGTTTATTCTATCTGTGTTTAAGTAGTCCCTTTACGCTCTTTTCTTCCTAAATTAGCTATAGAATTTAGCTTAAGGAGTGCATCATAGAGCAGTGACATTTCCTTTAGTGTTATTTGTTTTTTTAGTGAAGAAAGTGCGTTTATCTTCTCCTCTAACTCTTGATTTAGAGACTCAAAAATATCACCCCGCTTCAACTTACTACTCTTAAGATTGACCTTAATAGATAAAATATCATCTTCAAGTCTGCTAGCCTCCTCATAATATTTGCTAAATTCTAAACAAAAATATTTCCTAAAAGACTTAATAAAATCAATGCCAATTAAATTAATTTCATGCTCTAATTCAAATCTAGTGTTACTAGACAAAGACTCAGCCTTAATGTTTTTTGCAATAAGACTAGCAAACTCGTCTTCACTTGAACTACTAACGCCACTACTACTGCTATACTCAGGGCTATCCTTAACCTGTTCCCACTTACGCCTCATTTTCCATACATTAACATGAGACACACTCATTAAAATGGCTATCTCTGTATCTTTTAGCTTACCTTCTCTAAAATAAGGGATATAATCAATAAAAGATTTATTACTTCTACTACTGGTCTGCATTAACTGGTTCCTAACTTTTAAATAAATTTATTAACTATTGTTAAAATAATATTGCAAATGCAATCTTTTCCTATAAGGAGTGTTTTTGTCATAATTAGTGTATATTTTAAATAAGCTTTTTCGTATTTATTTATAACAAATTTAAGGTTAAGTAAAGTCCAACTTAAAATACCATAAAAGGCTAATCAAATAGCTTGACTTAACCTTTTTTTTAAAAAATTGTCCTATATTTACTTAAGTGTTGCGAAACCATAATGGTTGCAAGCAAAAAAAAAGAGTAGTACCTTTACGGTCTACTCTTTTTTCCAAAAATAACACAACTACTATTTTCTTTTAGCCTTTTCAACAGGTCTTGTTTCACAAGTAGCCTATCTAACAACAAAGCCTAAACCTGTGTTAGTCACTGTTTGAGTATAAGTTCTAGTAACACCATCCGCTGTAGTTGATTCTAGTGTGTTTGAGCTATGATTACACCCCACAAAAGCACAAGATGCTAAGACTAGTAGTTTAATAAAAGGTATTCTGTTCATAATCAATTTACTCCTATAAATTTTTGTTAAATTTAATCAATAGAAAAGTTACTTCAAAATTAGCAAATTCATATCAATTTTTGCTAATTTAGTAGTTTTTGTTGATTTTTTGTATAAAAAGTGTATTTTTATTATTACCTTTTCCTTTAAAATATTTAGGAAATATCTTATCAATTGAAGTTTTACCCCCGTAGGAGCAATTCCTATTTTATAAAACTTCAATTAAATTCTTTTTTTTAAGTAAAGAATTTAAAAATTGTTTTTTGTGCCAAGACAGAGCTTAAGAAAAGTTAAGAAAATGAGTCTATTGTTTTGGGTCAAAAAGAAGAGTCGTCATTGTAAATTGCAGTGCACTCTTTAGAGTCAAATAAGGGGTATTTAGGCTAAAATTAGTGGTTATCGCACAGAGTATGTAGGGTAAACTGTGTGAAATAGTAAAACAAATCGTTATTTTAAGACAAGAGAGACCATAGAGCACAATTTTTGCCCTATTTTGTTTACAACGAGACTCACTTCTACTATAAATGCCTACTATATTTTTGCTATAATTAGAGCCATAAAATATGCTTAAAATAGAGCTAAATTTGGTTAAAATAAGTTAAAGGGTTGGCTAATTTTATGAATATACAAGATGATAAGTCTTTAATTATTAATCTTTTAAATCAAAATCAAGAGTTATTGCTACTTGCCAAACAAAATCAAAATGATATTAAATAATACCAAACTGAAATTAAAGAGTTGCTTAGCAAGCAGAGCCGACGGAAAAAAGAACAGGATTCGATTAGTAGTAGCTATAACAACAATGGCACTAGATTTTACTTAACCGAGGCTAGTAAACGCAAGGTTTACAGGTGTATTGACTCTTTGAAGAATAGTGACCCTATATCTGGTTGGTTTTATACATGTACTGGCAATAACAGGCTGTAGGGGCTGTGAAATACAGGGCGTACGGCTGGCTGATATTTCTCGTGAAGAGAATCACAATAGTAGTGGTGAAGTGTTTTACAATATGCAAGTTAATGTAGCTAAGAAAAGAGACAAGACTCATATTAGGGATGTTGTTATAAGTGAAGGCGAGTTTATGGCTATAATGGACGCACACAGACAATATTTTGCTAAAAAGGGTTGTGACGCTAAGCGCAAATATCTTTTTTGCAAAACTAAACATAAATTTAGGGATAATAAAATTGATATTTTAACTATATCTCGTAAATTTAAAGCTCTTCTTAAAGCCAATGGGTTTAATTCAAGAAAATCACTTCATATTTGCCGTAATATGTTTGTAGCCTCACTTAAGAGTAAGGGATACAATTCTTTTAGCATTAAAGAGATTATGAAATACGCGTCTACTTCTGAGATTGATAATGTTTATGGACTATCTCCTGCTTGTAAAATACAAAGTGATAAAGATATTAGAAGTAGTATTCCTTTATAATCTTAAGCGCCTTTAAGAAAATAAACTCCTAATTACTTAAATAATACTCTTCTGTCGTCTTGACTTACCCTTAAATTAAATGAAGTTGCTAGTATTTCATGTTTATCGTACCCAAATTTGCTACTCGCACCACTTGATTTTGATATTGTGGTTATATAAAGGCCGTGTTTTTTAAATAATTCTATCACAGCAGTATCATCAAACTCACTTATTGCAAACTGCCACTCATACCGTTTAACTTCAACAATAAGTTTTTCTAGTAAAGACAGACTCCATCCCTTATTATCAAAAAGACGCCCTTTTGATACTGCGTATGGCGGGTCTAGATAAATAAAAGTTGAATAAATCTTATTTCTACTCTCTATTGAGGCTAAAAACTTAAATATATCACGACAGGTTATAACAGTATGCATTAGCATTTTTTGTACTGTCTCCCGATATAAAGCAAGCTTTTCCAAAAATATTTTCTTCGCGTTGCGCCTTCCCAAAACAATAGTAGCAGTACATGATGTGTAGATAGAATATAGACTACGCAATAGCTGATACTCTATCTTATCTTGATTCTCATTTATTATTTTGTCATAAATTAATGCGTCCTCTACTCTTCTGTATAGCTCACAAGGCTCCTCTTTAAGCATCAAAAACAGTTCATATATAAATCTTGAATGGTCATTTAATATATTATATTTAGCTAGTGGTTTGTTTAAAAATATCGCCCCTGTACCCAAAAACCCTTCAATATAGCAATCATATTTGGGAATAAACTTATTATTTTCTTCCTATATCGGTACTTGTTCCCTTCTCTATTTATTAATTTCAATTTTAATACCTTTTTAAAACATTTTTTTAACTTAAACACAATTATAACAAATTTACTTGTTCTTTTAAATAAGCAGTATCTTTTATTCACCTACAAACTTAACAAAAACTATTATTTTTGTTATAATTACTTATTTAATACACATTTATGCATGTGTTAAGAAGCATTATGACTATTTATTTATTACTTTATTATTAGGAGGCATTATGGAAACAAATAAAAAAGATACAGAGTTTATAAAACAAATTATTAATGAACAGCTCTTGCCTATTAATGAACAATTTATGTTTTTAAAGGACATAATAGCAAAACTACAAAAAGAAGTAAATGTAATACCATATATTGATAAACATATTAAGGCTTTAAATAAAAGACTATTAAAGAATAATATTTCACTAGCAAAACAGGATGAAAAGCTAGCTGATTTTGTTGTTAAAATATCTGAATTTGAAGAGAATGTTATAGAAATTGAAGAGCGTGTTAGGAAAAGAATAAATAGAGGTATCGATAAAATCATCGCTGTATATTCTTCAAAATATGCAAATGCAGAATTCGATAAATAAACATCAACAAAAATTTAATTAACTTCATCTAACACTTGCATAAAAAGGCATACTTAAGTATGCCTTTTTTTATTATACTTCATCTTGTCTTAATTAAAGGCAAATGTCCAAAGGCCTTTGGACATTTGTTTATTTTTATGAGCCAAAACTGACCCTAAAAGCCTTTTTAGAGCATTTTTATTTTTATGAAAATTTTTATACATTTTTTCATAATTCTCTTTTACTTTACATGTAATAAATTAGCTAAATTCAGATAATTTAACAAATGTCCATAGGCCTTTGGACATTTGTTTTTATATTGATAAGCGATATATTTTTTAAAGTTAATATTTGGATAAGGAGAGGGTTATTTTTGCTACACTGATATTTGTTCTTATGATTGCAGTCATTCGTTATATAGACAATATAACGAATCGCTTATAGTTTAATCTTTAAGAACTTTACTAGCAAAGAGTAAGTTTTGATAAACGGATGTTACTTCGCTATTATGGGCTTTTATAGATTTTATGTTATAAATTAGGATATTTGAATTATTTTACCCAATAAATTTATAAATATCCTAATTTATAACAAAGAATTAAAGGAGGCTACATGTTTTGTAGCTATTATTAATAAAAGCTTTAAGTCTATTTCTTAAATAAGAGTATATTCTCCTTTTATCAAATAACATTATTTTAGATATAAAAAGAAACTTTGGTTTCAATACGCTCTTTATTTTAAATAGCTTTATTGGCTTTTATTAATAATATCCACATACAAGTATTATGGTCATAACACATAGATGATCCTTCAATAAAAGGTAAAAGTTAAGTACTATAAGTTTACCTTTTACTTTGAAAAGAATAAGACCAAATATTTCCTGTGGTCTTATTCTTTTTTTTTACTAAATAAGATAAATATGCGTTTTGAAGTTATACTATAGCTCGTACCGCGTTCTTTAAGTGCAAGTGAATCATAAAGCACACTTGAATTTTTTGTAGCCATGAAGTGATATCCTGCTAAATCCTTAATCTTAACTTCACTTATTTCAAATTCACGCCTCACACTTGTTGCAAGTCCATATGCTTTGAGTATCCTACACGGGTCTAATATATAGCAATTACTTCTAATAAGCTCCATGCATACAAATTTGCCATAGTTTATATTAATATCACTAACAGTAAACTCAATTCCTTTAAACACGCTTATAAAGTAGTGAAGACACAAAAAATAACACCCCCACTTTCCTATACAAGATATTAACTGCCTGTTATCCTGTCTTATTGACTCTATTATCATTTTTTAAACCTCTTTTTTTAAATAACTTATATAAAATTTATAGCAAATTAATTGTGTTTCAGCTCTTTAAGAATTAAGTCAATCTCTACTTACTCATCTCCTTTATATAAAGCGAAGAGTAAATGCAATTCAACTAAAACCAACATACTGCTTATAAAAGTATCTATACTAAATTCTTCCTTTACAACAAAAATATAATCATTCATACTCATAATCTTTTCACCTTTAATGTCTAGTTTGCCTGTAAAGAAATGATTTATATACCCATTAAGGTAAAAGTGTGCATCAAAATCACTGTCTTTAGGATAAAAGCGAGCTAATGCTTTTCTAAACTCAAAACAACCCACTCTTTTTTTACCTTTAACAAATAAAGACTTACTAAAATCATCCCGTCGCTGTTCCATTCTGGCTATAATCTCTGCTCTAGTTACTATCCTTAAGTCCACAAAAAGCACCCCACTCTAAATTATTTATCTATTTCTTAGCTTACTTTTAGTTATATTTCTTGACCGCAATTGTTTGCTACGGGCTAGTTCAGCTTGCCTTAGCTCATTAGCCTGCTTTAAAGTCTCTTTTTGCTGTTTCTCTCGACCCTTCTCTGTTTCTACTCTTAGAGCGTAAGCAGATGCTACATCTTCTATCTCCCCTGAACTCTTGTCTACTTCTTTACGCGTCCTCTTAACCCTATACAATACTTTACTAGTACTCCCAAAAAGTATCCTATATATTTTGATTAATATAAATCCTGATAATACAATAAAGAATGTAACTACAGCTGAACAAACAATCAATAAAAATATGATATACATATACTCCTCTCCTTAAACATTTAGTTAATTTGTCACATATACTCAAAAATTTGAATAAGGGGGGTACTCTAAAGAGTCTTTGATAAAGATTATGCTTACCTAAAATACCTGATATTTGTTCTATTAAATAATAGTAGCACTAATTCCTTTAATAACCGCCCCTAACTTTTACTACTAAATAGACTCTAAATTAAGAAATAAAAGGGCAAAATGCCCTCCTATTTCTTAATAAGTTACTTAATTTGCAAAAGCTAAATTTGATACATCAGTAATTATGGGACTATAGTCAAGATTAAGCCACCTTGATATGCCACTAACATCCTCTGTAGGTGCAGTAGTATCTAATATCTTAGGTTTACTATATAAAGTAAGCTTATCTGCAATAGCACGCTTGCTCATATTTAAACTAAATATCTTATCACCAAACCTATAAGCAACAGACTCACTCTCAATTAATGGATTTTGGGTATTAACAACTTCTAATAGCCTCTTTATATCATCTTTAATGGGTTTAGTTACTCTTGTATGTTCACGTTCATATTCCTTAAGGCAAGCTTTAAACTCTCTTATCTTTTCTATATTTGTCTCTAAACAAATAGCACTAGACTCTTCTAACTCTAACTTAACACACTCAACAAACTCAACAAATTCACTAACATAATCAAAATCTGCTAGTTTGCTATAAAAATTGCTACCTGTAACTAACTTCTCTATATAGCAAGCCAACTCCTCCTCATCTAGGCCATAAACATTAACTTCTCTATCATGCTCCATAAATTGTCTTAAAGAGATAATCTCATTTTCTAGTAGTAAAACATATTCAAGTATTTTTGCGACAAAAGCATTATTCCTATTAATAAGACAATTTATGGGAGTATCTCCTACTAAAAAGAACAAATTTGCCTTATTAAGTCCCGTACATGCTAACTGCTAAATGATTTTTATCGCTGCATTTAATCTCTAAAAGTTCTGCCTCCTCACAATTATTAATAAACCATCCATCAATGGTTGCCCCAACTAAATTATCTGCTCCATCTATTTTTTTAAAATAATTATACTTATCAATTCCATTTGAATATTTATTCTTATATAAAGCCTGTACCGCGTCACCATGTAGTCTTGTAAGCTCTTCAAAGCCTAAATTCTCTAACAACTTGCCTTTTTTCATACCAAGTGTCTCTTCCCTATCTTGTTGCTGCTTGCCAAATGCCTTATAGAGTATAGTTATCATAACTTGCGCTAAATCACGCTCTCCTGTAAAGATATTAGCTACTTCACTAGCGCCAATTCTCTTTAAATTGTCCCTCTGTAAATTAAACTCAATTGATTTAGTAAACCTAAAGCACTGCTATGCACCAACATAAGGAATTCGCTTCCCTACACTCTTAATCTTTGCTATTGTATTACTCATTTAGTTACTCCTATTTATGTTTTTATAAAATAAATAATATATCAAAAACTATACTTTGTAATTATTTTTGTTAAAAATTTAGCTAAAAACAATTTTTATTTCTAAAAAGCTTACTTTTATTAAAGAATTGCTGTAATATAAATATTAATAATAAAAGACAATTAAGGAGGTGTTCAAATGAACACTAATACAACTAACAAACCTCGAAGGCACAAAAATAAGCATCAACACAAATTAATAGTACTAATATCAACACTTAGCTTTATGAACAAACGATACAAAAAATACAATCAAGGCAATATTTTGTATTATTACAACAACAATTTAAAAAAAAATGGACAGCGTCTTGTTAAGATTAAAACTCTACAAAGCTACCTATACAAACTAGAAAAAGTTTTAAAAGTAACCATTAATTACTATAAACATTTGGGGAAAAATTTTGGTACTGAGATTTACTATACACTTAAATACTCTAAAGAGGAGTGTCACTATGAAATTAATAAACACTTTAAGGCAAAAAGAGAAGACAAGTTTCAAATACGCGTTAAACAACACAATAAAAAGACTTTAAGTAAAAATAGTAGTGTAGAAAAATGGGAGTGTTTTAATAATATAAGTAATGATAAAAAGAAGAAGATAAAAAAGAACAGAGTAGAGAAGTACATAGAAAAGTGTAATTTTAAGACAAACTTAGCCTCTTTAATTCTAGACTTAAAAATATCAGATGAACTCAAAATCAATCATTTAAGGAACTTAAAACATATAGAAAATGCTCTTGTGTTTATACCTACTAGCATCATAGAGAATAAATTAGCTAGTATAATAACTAACAATGCCAACAGGCCTGCATATTTATGCAAACTACTTAAGAATAGTGGGTATAGTAGGATAATAAGAGATATCAGCAAAGGAGATAATTATTTTAAGACAAAACAAGATAAGCTTAAAGCAATACTTAAGGAAGTAGAGACTAATTTAGAAAACATTGGATATCAAAGGGACTTTGTAACAAAAGAGATACAAAAGGTGTATGAGATATATAAAAGCAAACCACACTTTATAATAGAGAATAAAAAATATAAAGATTTAGACAAAATAGTAGATAGAATTAAAAGGATAGTAAAGCAAGTCAAGATAGAGAATAAAGAAGAAGTTAGAAACAACATATTTAGCATATTACTAGAACAATTAAGGCACAAGACAGCCATAAACGAATTAGTGCCAATAATAAAACAATATTTAAATAACAAGACAAATTTAAGCTATAAATACATAATAGACAACACATACTATTATGAATTACTAGACATAATAGAAAATAAGGACATAATAAGGAGAAAAGAATTTGCTTAAATAGCAAAATAAACTTAAAATAGAGACGAGGTAGGTAGGAAATGCAGTGTACGCTTCCACTAGAACGATTAAGAGAAAAAATAAAAGAAATACAACCTTTAAAAGAAAAAAAGAAAGGTATTTTCATTAAAAAGGAATTTGAAAATAATAGAACAATATATCATACAAAAATTATGCATGATTTTCATGCATTTGGGATTGATAAGAGAAAGCATGATAAATTTTTTATCTCATTAAGAGGATTATTTAACCAAAAAAAGACAGAGGCATTTAACTTATTTTCTATAAAAGAAGAAGACAAATTTTTAGGCATTTATTATGGTTATAGAAAACCTATAACAAATATTGTAGTTCAATATGAGGAGAATGGAATAGCTAAATCATACAATTTTTCAAAGATTTACTATATAGAATTCAGGTTTAAAAAGGGGAGTGTTTTTTGTTTTATAAGAAGTCTTTTCTATTTAGATAAAAAGGAAAAAATAGGGAAAAAATATTGTCAGTCTTTATTAGAAAGATTATTAGGTTTAGAACGACAAATTTATAGTTTTTATAATAAAAAATTACCAGAGGGGGGTATCATAACTAAATGGATAAACAAAAACCTAAAGTAATTACTATTGCAAGTATCAAGGGTGGGGTTGGTAAAAGTATGATAGCTATTGTACTGAGCTATATCCTAAAGGATATTAACAAAAAAATACTATTAGTTGATTTAGACCCACAAAATAGCCTAACAAGTTATTTTATAAAATATGTAAAGGAAATCAATGAAAATAACATTTATTATCTTTTAAAGAGAGAACAAGAGATTATTTTTGATAAATTTATAAATAAAATAAACGATAATATGTATATAATTCCATCTCATCCTATTTTGTGCAAATTTGAAATGGAAGATATTCTTTATAAAGAGCTTTTATTAGAATATTTCTTTGATATAAATTTGCTTAATTATAATTTTGATTATGTAATAATAGACACGCCACCCAGCCTAGGCTCTTTGATATATAATGCTTTAAATATTACTAATAAGGTAATAGTTCCTATTCAGACTGAGAGGTGGGCAGTTGAATCTTTTCCTATCTTGATGGATGAAATAAGAAAAGTTGAAAGGATAAGAAAAAAAAATATTGAAGTTTCAATTATAGAAAATCAGTTTATTAAAAATAGGAATACTTTTAAAGATATTGAAGAGATTTTGCATATAGAATATAAAAAATTTATTAAAGGAAGGGTTCATTTTTCTAATAGTATTAAAGTTTTCATTAACGAGTTAAAAGAACCCAATAGAGAAGAAGTGTATTATAGAGAGCTAAAGAGCGCAGTAGAGCAAATAATCTAAAAGTCCGCCGGCGGACTTTTAGATTAAGGTAAAAATAATAAATAAAAATTAGGAGTTATGAATGGCAAAGACAAAAAAAAAGATTGCTTTAAACGATAGAAAAAACGACATTCAAATTTTTGATGATGATAAGCTTGAATATCAAAGTTATAAAGACACACTACGTAAAATTGTGATAAATGATATTGAAAATAAAATCAAAACAATGCAAATCCTTTATCAAATAAGAGAAAAGAAGCTTTATCTTATTGATGGATATGAAAAATTTGAAGATTTTTTGGCAGAGTTTGTAATATCCAGAAGTCAAGCATTCCTTTATTTGAAAATTTATAAAAGAGTTTTAGATGGAAGTGTCAATATAGAAGATATTAAACAAAAAGGCTTTAAAAGTGTTTATAGGAGAATGGTCAATTTAGAAATAGAGAGTAAAGAATCAAAACAAAACCCAATAAGACCATTAAGGTTTCAGCTTAAAAGTGAAGACAGTTATAAGTTTTATAAAAACCATGCTAAATTTACAGGATTTGTATTAGATAAACTTTTTTTAAATAAACAAGAGTTACTACAAGAGTTTTTAAATGAATTTGAAAATTTGAAAAGCAGAAAAAGAAAAGAGGAAATAATAGAATAAAAAATTAAAAATAATTATTATAAAGTAATAAATAGTTGATTTTATTTTATATTTGATGTATGCTTTTGGTATTAGTGGTACATTATACAGTCATTGTATATGCGCTTCCTAATTGTCTATTCTATAAGAGGCATTAGGTCTTAGTTAAGTGTTCCGAATAAAGAATGTTTAATTAAGACCTAATATTTTTTGTGCTTACTCCTTAATGCCAAAATTTAACAAAAAGTTTTAACAAAAGCATTGAAAAGTATAGTTTTTGCTATATTATATATTTTATAAAAGACAATTAAGGAGGTGTTAAATGAGTAACACAATAGCAATAAGAGCAGACCAGATGATAGCAAATCAAGAGTATTATAATCAAATCAATTCAGAAGATATATTAGCAGTATGGAATTCATATAAGGCGTTAAATAATTTGGGTAATATGGATTCTGAGACAGAACGCAATATTATAACCCTGCTTAAGGTAAATAGCCTAAATCCATTTAAGCGTGAAGCATATATTATTCCCTTTGGTGCGGCTATACAGTGGTAGTGGCATATCAAACCTTATTAAAGAGAGTATATGAGAGTGGCTATAATATTGATAGTCTTTATTTTAAAGAGACAAGGGTAAAGTCTTTTAGTTTAAATGAGCAGGGCAAGCCTGTAGAGATAGATGATATTGAGTATACGGCTTATATTAAGACTGTTGAGGTGAAGACTTATAGCTTTTCTATTATGCTTAGTGAGTATATAGGGACATTTTATAATAGGAAACGAGGAGTTATAGAAGTAAGTAAAATGTGCCGCAAGTTGTCTTTGTAGAATACTTCCTAATAGTGGTTTGGGTAGCCTGCCTTATATTAAAGAAGAGTTAGAGGGTGGTGGTAGTTATAGTAGTAGAGTAGCTGTAAAGCCTTATTTAACTTCACAATAAGGGCACTAAACCATTTAATAGTAGACTAAAAAGAGAACAAGAAAGGCACAATAAAACAACAAACAACTTCTTATAAATTACAAAAAAAACAACAAAAACTAATAATACTAAATCAAATACAAAAAAATTGAAAACTGAAGGGTATTATAAGGAACGGTTAAAAATAGAAATAGAAGATATAGAGGAATATCAGATGCAGACAAGAAAATAAGGAACATAAGAAAAAAAACAGGAAAATCAAACCAAAACTCAATAAAGCCATTAAGGGGTTAATTAAAAAGTGAAGACAGTTATAAGTTTTATAAGAAAAATGCTAAATTTACAGGATTTATTTTGGATCAACTTTTTTTAAATAAACAAGAGTTGCTACAAAAGTTTGTAAATGAATTTGAAAATTTAAAAAGTAGAAAAACAAAAGAATAGATAATAGAATAAAAAGTTAAAAATAATTGTTATGAAGTAAGAAATAGTACCTTCCATTTTAAATTAGATGTATGCTTTTGTTATAATAGTATTTTTTTATCATATTGTATGTATTTATATGTATAATTGTAAAATCTTAATTATTTATTCTAGTGAAGATGTTAGTTCTTGGTTTAGTATCCCGACTAAAATATTCTTGATTAAGAGCTAATATTTTTTGTGTTTAATTATTTAATAGTGATAATCCTGCATTTAATTATTTGATCATAAATTTTTAGCAAATTTATTAACAAGATTATTAAAAAAAGTTAGTTTGTGATGGCTCTCTTATAAAAGACTTTGAGGTGTAAGGATTTTAAAAAAGACCTTACATAATTTATATTTAACAAAAAAGTATAAATGTCAATTTTTAATTTCCGTTAATATTTGATATTACTTATTATTTTGTTTACTTGAATTTTAAGATTAATATTTAGTTAATTTTTATTCACTATAATAGGTTTTTAATTTATTATCATCTTCTATATTTTGACTTTCAAATTTTCTTTTATTTATTACAATTGCCATTTAAGCCTACTTATTCTATTTTATGCATATTTTAATAAAGAATAGCACTGTGTTTATTTTTGTTAAATTTAAGTTTTAATTGGCCTAAATTATATGAATGAATGAAATTAATTAGTGTTTTTTCTGTTGAGTAGAGAAATTTATCAGAGAATTTACTTATAGGTGGTTTTTTAGGGAAGTATATTGATACGATTTGTCTTTTTAGTTTAGGTTTTTATATGTTTTATTTAATTTTTTAAAATTAAAGTTGTTAATTATTGTGATGTGTTTATTTTATGTAAATAGCTAAAAAAAAGAGCTACAAATCCGCCTAAGATAGTAAGCCAAATTGTAAATGTTAATCCAAATATCCATTTATTGTTTTTTTCTAAACTATCTATCTTAACACTATCTATCTTATGATTTAAATCTTCTTTAACATTCTTAATATCATCCTTAAGTTCATTTTTAACATTGTCTATCTTAGTATCAAGGCTCTTAATATCATCTTTAAGTTCACTTATCCTATTTTCAACGCCCATAATTCTATCTTCTATTGCTTTTAATCTAACATTGAAGTTTTTTTCTAAGTTTTCAAGGTCTCGCTGAGTAAGCTCATTATAAAAATACTTATTTGCAAATTGTATAGCTATTGGTTTGTCCATACCCAATTCTTATAAGCTCTTCATATACTTGCTGTTCTGTTATGTGATATCTTGTGTTGCTTGCATTTGACTCTACCTCTTAAAGATTTAAGTATATTATACATCATTTATCTTCTTATTAATAGAGAAGATAGAGAGTATCACCCTCTATCTTTATTGTTTTAGTGGTTACTTTTTTTGGAAGCTATTTATTCCGTCCAAATGACTTTCCTTATTACCAAGTGTATCTTTAAGTTCATCTAAAGCCTTTTCATTAGTTTTATCTCCATTAAGAGCATTGTATGCAACTTGAAAAACCCGATTTACTCTGACCTGTAAAGTATCATGGTCATTGTCACCTTGTACATTTTGCAAATTATCTAATGTGCCATTTCCTTTCTCTTTAATAAGCTCTTGTAAAGCTTGACCAACTTTAGCAAGTTCTCTTCCCTTATCTGGATTCTCATTTAGCCACTTAATAAATTCATTAAGTCTATTTGTGTATTTAGGTCTATCGGCTTGAATAGGAACACCCTCATCACTATCAATTGATGCTAACAATTGCTTCTCTAAGTATTCTAATATACTAATATCCTCTTGTGAAAATGGCTTTATGGTATCTTGTTGTGCTACTTCTGAAGAAGATTTATTATCTTGTGTCTTCTCTTTAGTATCTTCTTTGCTATCTTCTGTATTAGAATCAAGAGGAACACAACCAATAAAAAGTAAACAAATAAATAAATTAATAAAAAATTTCATATGTAACCCTTCCTTAAAAGTAAGGATATATCATTAATCGTAGAAATGTTTTATCTGGTAATCTTTTTTAGTTCTAAGACGCCTTTTCCTTGTCTCTTGACTTGTGTTGTGTTCACTACTACTTAGAAGGGAAGGTTGTACTTCGCTTTTCTTGTCTTGTGTGTCTTGATTTAAAATATTATTAAATTTATCTGTTTGTTCTTTATTGGTGTGCATATTAATATTCTCCTTTTTATGTTAATTGTACAATTTTTGTGTTTAAAATTAATTATTTAGCAAAAGAAGGTTTCTCATTAATCATAAATTCGTAATCCTTTTTCTTATCAATTAATGGCTTACCGTATCTATCAACCATACTAATATTGGAAAAATGAAACTCTTCCTTAATGTCGTATGAAGGGACATTACTATTTTTCATTAAAAAAATACGATAATGCCTAAATATATGAGAACACTTACCAATATGTTTTTTTCTAGTAACCTTTTGTATGATTTGTCTTAAGAAAAAACTCATATTATTTGTTGATAAGCTTTTATATTTAGTTTTTTGGAAAAGATATGTTCGCTTTAAGTAATTATAATTATGAAGAGAGATTCTGTTCTTAATATTAGCTTGTGCATATTCCCTATGAGCGTCTTGTATCTTATCGAAATCTAGTAGCGATACAAGCACAGGTCTTATTTCAGTTTCACCCCGTTTCTTAGCTACATGAATATTAATTCGATACATATATTCACCATCTACTGCAACTTTTCTAATATCCTGCATCTTAATATTGGCAATCTCACTACACCTTGACCCTGTCATATATTGCAAGTAGTAAAACATACCCATTATCTTGTCCTGCTCATAAGAGAGCTCTAGTATCTTTAAGATTTGTTCTTTAGTAATACTCATATAAAAATTAAAAAGAGATAAGTAATACATTGTGATATATATTACTTAGAGTAGAGGGAAGACAATGAAGATAATGAATAAAGCGTTGATGATAATTAGTTTAATGAGTAGTGTTATGTCGTGTAAGCTATATGAAAAGTTACTAGATGTAACGGAAGAGTCTTTAGATAAAAAAGAAGTAAGTATGGAATCTCATGGTAAGCCAGAGGCTGATGTTATAACTGATATAGAAGATAGAGATAGGAGTGGGCGTAAATCTAGAAGTTTAAATGATGATAATGCAAATGAGGCTAGAGAGAGTAGAGCCGTTGTGAGTCCTTCGGATGATGACCTATTGAATAGAGATCAAAATGCTATGCGTAAGCAATTTGATAAGTACTACAAGGAGGCCGAAGATATTAACATAAGAGCTAAGGGTCAATTGATCGAGGTTGATAGAATAGAAAAAGAGTTGAAAGAAGTCAATACGAAGCTTGATGAAATGAGTTCTGTTATTATTGAAGCTAACTTTGCTCTTCAAAAAGCAAGAAGTTCTGAAAATAATCAGTACAAGAAACAATCACTAAAACATCTACACAATGCAATTGAGAAAGTTAAAAATAGTACAAGAGTAGTAAAAATAATGAATTATGATGAGGCAAGTGACGCATTAAAAAGTGCTAAGAGTGGCTTTAGCTTAGCTAAGATAGAGTCTGATAAATTTCTAGAAGCAATAAGAAGTGATAGTCCAAACTTATGGTATCATTTTTTAAATGAAGCAAAAGCATCATTAATAAGAGCAGAAAATATGCTTGAAGTTGTTAAAAATTGTCAAACATACCTTAAGTCTGAAATGAGTCAAGTAGAGAAAGATTTTTCTGAATTAATGCAGGTTTATAAAGTAAAAGCAATTGAAGAAAAATAAGTAAGACTGAATAAGTAGTGATATAGATTATTAAGTGGAGTTTTCTTATAGAGACTTCACTTAACCTAATTATAATTATAAAATTCCGATTTTGAAATTGAATCATAATAGAGCTCTTGTGTGTTTGATATTGTAAATATTTTGATCTTATTCTACGGTACAAAACAATTTTTTACCATTAAATTTAGGGAATAGGAATAGGTAATGTATTATTTTAGTATGTAAACTATCAATAAGAATAAAGGTTGGTGCAAGTAAAACAATAAAAGAAACTTAAAATATAGCTAAGTGGAGGTTAATTAAGTTATAAAAGCATATGTATATTCAGTAGTATTTAAATAATAAGTAATATAAATTCATATTTGTCAATATATATAATAAAAGGGATAGTTAGTAAAGTATGAGATACATCTAGAATAGAGGAGAGGTAATGAAGTTAATGATTAAAGCGTAATGATAATTAGTTTATTTAGTAGTATTATGTCGTGTAAGCTATATGAAAGGTTGCTAGATATAACAGAAGAATCTTTAGGCTATCAAGAAGTCAGTCATCATGGAATCTCCTGATAAATCAGATACTGATATTGTAACTAGCGTGCAGGATAGTATAGAAGAGGGTGTAGGGCTAGAAGTATAAGTAATGATAGTGAAATTGAGTAAGAAGAAAGATCTGATGATAAAGATATTAATAGTTGTACTCAATCAAAACAGAATTTATCTGATGGTGAGAGTAGCGTAGATATGAAGTTTTTGATCAGCTAACTAGCGATCAATAGGCTAGACCAAGAACTTAGGAATGTTAAGAAGACTAGAGAGAATAGAGTATGAGGATGCAGAGCGTGCTTTAGGAGATGCAAGAAATGGGGGTTGAAGTAGTAGAGAGAGCTTTTGAAACTGCTTTATAAGAAATTAGCAGAGATTTCATGAGTGAAAGTTCAAGAATAGGATTTTATTATTCAACTCATGCAAAAAACTCTAACTAAAACAAAAAGTATGTTTGAATATGCTAAAAAGCATCGAGTAACTCTTAAGTCTAAGATGGATAAGTAAGGATAGATTTTTCTGCATTAAATCAGGCTTATAAATTATTTAAAGGAAAATAAAATAATGATAAGTATTTGGTATAGATGAGAAAATGAAGTTTTCCACTATAGGAGGCTTCATTTGAGTTAAGTAATGTTCTGATTTTAAGAAAATATTATTAGGAATATATACTTAATGCAAAGAGAAAAGAGATATAATGTGAGATATATTATTAAAGGAGAGAGGTATAGAAATGAAGAGAATGAATAAAGCGTTAATAATAATTAGTTTAGTTAGTGGTATTGTGTCGTGTAGGGTATATGACAAATTGCTATATGTAGCGGAAGAGTCTTTAGACAAAGAGGAAGTAAGTATTAAGTTTTCTGCTAAGCCAGAGACTGATATTGTAAAGAGCGTACAGGACAGTGGTAGAAGTGGGCGTAGGGCTAGAAGTTTAGCTGATGATAGAGGAAGTGAGCAAGAAGAAAGGGTTAAGAGTGAAGATAGTACTAGAGATAGAAAAGAATCAAAACAGGCTGTTAGTGGTCCTAAGAGAGAACTTGAAAGGGAAGCTAATGAAATTAATAGTGCAGCTGAGAAACAGTTGTTAGAAGTTAAGGATATGTTTACTGTGTTAAATCAAACAAAGACAAGACTTGATGAAATTAAAACTGAAATTGATAAAGCTAACTCTGATCTTCAAGAGGCAAGAGAAACTCCTAATAAGAGTCATGATCAGTTGTTATTGTTACCTAAGTTAGACCAGGCAATTAATAAGGTTAGGATTAGTAGACATGTTGCAGTATCACGACATTATACTGATATAAAAGGTGCATTACGGTTAGCAGAGAGTAGTTTTAAGAATGCTAAGAGTCAGGCTGAACTTATTTTGGGACCTCTTTATTCAAGTGTAGCATATGCTTATCGGTATCAAGCGATACAAACAATGAGTAGCGCAGAAAGACTACTTAAGGCTGCTCAAAAATATCAAGTAGGCCTTGAAGCTAAGATGAAGCAAGTAGAAAAAGATTTTGATGAATTAAAGCAGGCATATGAAGATTGGAAAAGAAAAAAGACCTTATAAAAGTAGGTAGATATATTTAAAAATGAAGTCCTTCAGAGTAAGAAGGCTTCATTTTTAGGATAATTAACATTTATTTCTTTTATTGTTTGAATAATATCTTGACTAATATAATTATCAGAGTAACTAGGTATTGGTTTTAATATTTTATAATAATGATTTTGCATGCCCATTAAGTCTAAGCTTATAAGTTTTCTCATCAATGATATCGTCATGGAAGTATGTATCAAGAGGTTTAATCTCGTGAATAAATTTATTAGTGAAGTTATTAGTGATTGTATTTTGATCTCGAGTGTCTTTCTTAACCAAAATAAGATCCTTATAAAAGTAATATGAATATAAGTTATAATCTAGCTTATTAAAAACAACTTTAAACCATTAAATGAGGAATAGAGTTAATATAATTATATCATTTTAGAAGAACTGCAAATAAAGACAAAGGTTATAAGGGATTATTAAATATGTTTATTAAACCCTTTAACCTTTATAGCTGATATTGAAGGGAAGTAAATAGAAATAAACTCATTAGGACTATATATTTAGTAAAAAGAGATAATCAATACATAATGAGATATAGTTATTATATAGAAGAGGTGAGAAATGAAATTAATGATAAAAGCGTTAATAATAATTAGTTTAGTTAGTAGTGTTATGTCGTGTAAGCTATATGAAAAGTTGCTAGATAAAGTGGAAGATTCTTTAGAGAAGGAAGTAAGTATTAAGTCTCCTGATAAGCCAGATACTGATGCTGTAACAGATATGCAAGATACTAGTGAACAGAATAGTGGTAGAAGTGGTCGTAGGGTTAGAAGTGTAGCTGATGCGAGTCAAAGTGGACAAGAAGAAGCGGCTGTTGGTGGGGATGTTAATGGTAGTAGAGAAGACCCAGGACAAATTGTAGTTGATCAGTATAGTGTAGTTGCTGAGAACTCGGTTAGTGATAAAGATGTATTGACTAATGCTCAAAAAGATGTCCTTAAACAATTTGATAAGGAATATAGGGAAGCTAAGGATATAAGTGAAAAAGTTGATTCTTATTTAAAGGTAGTGGGAGGAATATCTGAGGATTTGGAAGAAATAAAGTATAAGCTTGATGAAATGAAAGATGAGATTACTAATGTCGAGGCTGATTTTAAGAAAGCAAGAAATGGGTCTAATAGAGAAGCTAAAAAGATATTGTCTTCCTTACACCAAGCCATTGATAAGGTCAAGGCTAGTAGGAATTATGCAGATTTAACATTTTATACTGATGCAGAAGGTTCATTAGAAGGTTCAAAGAGTAGTTTTAATAATGCCAAGAGTCAGGCTGAAATTGCTTTGAGTGATATTAAAAGTATTGATAGAGCAATGGGAGTGTCTTACAATTTACATAAAGCAAAAGAATCACTAAGTAGGGCAGAGAAACAGCTTGAAGAGGCTAAAGAGAATCAAGAAAAGCTTAAGACTCAGATGATTCAAGTAGATAAAGAGTTTGATGTATTGAAAAGTATATGGGGAAAACTTAAAGAAGTAATGAAGAATTAGTTGAGTAGTTAAAAGGTTATGTATATAACAAAACTAATTAGATTTATATTTTTCTGTAGGTATTATAAACTTAGTATTGAATAAGAAGACAATGCATAATAAACACAAAGGTAGTTAGATAGCCTAATTAATAATAATTATAAAGTGATTAAATTAACAATAAACATATTAATTTAATACAAATTAAAAAGATTTGTTTATAATGATTTGGAATAACTGATTTAAAGATAGCAACAAGTTATTAATAGAGAATAGGCATAGAGTTCTTACTCTCTACCTATTCTTGTTATGAATTTTGATTAATTTTATTTTATACTACTAAGAGTCCCTTTGACTTTCTTGAAAATATCTTCATCAGTGTTATCATCTTTGAACTCTTGAATTAATTCAGAGATCTTCTCAGTTATATCGTGCTTGTCTTCTTTTATTTTAATAGTATTTTGTAAATCCTTACCAACCTCAGCAAGTTCTTTTATTTTGTCTTGGTTTTTACCTAACCATTGAATAAACTTACCTAGCCTTGTTTTTTGTCCATCTGTAATACTGCTCATACTCACTGATGTTAATAATACCAATTTATTTAATGCCTCAGCATCCTCTTTAGAACAAACATTATAGGTTACTAGTTGCATACATATTGATGTAAATTCACCACCTTGTGGGTGTTCTTTGGCTTCAATCAAACTCTTATTAATAACATCAACAGGCAAACAACTAATAAATAATAAACAAATAAATATATTAATTAAAAATTTCATATTTATCTCTCCTTAAAATACAAGGGTATATCACTAATTTAAATTGAAAGTATTTATTACATAATATTTTCATATATTTGTCTTAATAAATTAATTATTTAGCAAGAGAAGGTTTCTCATTAAACATAAACTCGTAATTCTTTTGCTTATCAATTAATGGCTTACCGTATCTATCAACCATGCTAATATTGGAAAAATGAAACTCTTCCTTAATGTCGTATGAGTGAACATTACTATTTTTCATTAAAAAAATACGATAATGCCTAAATATATGAGAACACTTACCAATATGTTTTTTTCTAGTAACCTTTTGTATGATTTGTCTTAAGAAAAAACTCATATTATTTGTTGATAAGCTTTTATATTTAGTTTTTTTAAAAAAATATGTTCTCTTTAAGTAGTTATAATTATGAAGAGAGATTCTGTTCTTAGTATTAGCTTCTTATCAAGATTACAGGATCTTGTAATATAAGTATACCAAAGCCTGATTCTTTTGCTGTTTTCCTACTCCTGATCTTCCTTCTTGACCTGATGGTATTGTTTCTGGTGCTGCAAGTGGAAGTATTATTGGGTATGAATGGTAGCTATATATCACAGATCAATAGGTGTAGTAGTAATATTGAGAAGTTATTAGAATAAGGTAATAAAGAGTGTTATTTGATATAATAGAGATAGGAAATGAAATGAATTTGAAGAGGATATAATAGATCCTTTTTTACTTCTTAATCTAGTTTATAGTGATGATAATGTAAAGGATGAGCTTAAAGGTAGGATAGACACAGTAAAGAGTGAGCTAAGTAGTGAAATAAAAGAAGTAAGGACTGAGCTTAAGAGAGAGCTAAGTAATAAGATAGGGATCAGCGATAAAGCCGCTTTATTGGATTTATGTCAACATTGAAGTAAGTGCAGTAATAGGATTATTTATAAATTATCTTAGTAAATAAAATGAGGTAAATTTAGAGATATACACAAATACTTCTAGTAAAGATAAGGCAAAGGTCTTATCTTTATTTAAAAAGAAAAAAAGCGTAGAGAGATTCTGTAGCATAAATAACGAAGGCAGAGAGCAGAAAAAACATATTATATTAATAACTTCTCTCTACCCTTCCCTGCAAGTTTTTCTATAACTCATTAATAGATTTAGCTAAAACATCTGGGTTATTAAAACCCCTGTAGCAGTGACTCTCATATATACCTCATTTAATCTGTAACTTTAATTTACTCTTTAATAAGAATAGTATTTAGGACTAGAATTTAAATAATTAAATAGAAATAGACTCATTAGGACTATATATTTAGTAGAAAGAGATAAGTAATACTATGTGAGATATACTTATTAAAGAAGAGGTGTAGAAAATGAAGTGAATGATAAAGATGTTAATAATAATTAGTTTAATTAGCAGTATTATATCGTGTGAGCTATATGACAAGTTGCTAGATAAAGTGGAAGAGTCTTTAGATAAGCAGGAAGTAAGTATTAAGTCTCATGATAACTCAGAGACTGATACTATAACAGACATACAAGATAGCAATGGTATAACTAGTGAAGAAAGTGGTAGAAGTAATCGTAGGGCTAGAAGTTTAGCTGATGATAGAGGAAGTGAGCAAGAAGAAGCGGCTGTTGGTGGGGATGTTAATGGTAGTAGAAAAGACCCAGGACAAGTAGTATCTGTTGATGAGAAAAAAGATGTTGTAAATCCCGTTGCTGAGAACTTGGTTAGTGATGAAGTTATATTAACTGATACTCAAAAAGATGTCCTTAAGCAATTTGACAAGCATTCAAAAGAAGCTGAGGATATAAGTGATAAAGTTAATTCTTATTTAGAGGTAGTAGGCGGAACATTTAAGGATTTGTTAAAAACAAAGACAAGCTTGATGCAATGAAAGCTGAGATTGATAAAGCAGATACTGATCTTAGGAGTGCAATAGGGTCTTCTAGTGGCTTGAAAGTAAACTTAGTTAAGTTGTCCCAAGAGCTTAGTAAGATTAAGAATAGTAGAAATAGAATAGAAGCAGTAGAATATGAGGACGCAAAGCGTTCATTAGAATATGCAAAGGATAATTTTGAGGGAGCAACATAGATCGGAGGCAAATTATAGTAGTATATATTACTATAATAATATAAAACAAGCAAAGAGTGCACTAGAGAGTGCAGAAAGAATGCTTAAATCTGCTAAAGAGGATCAAGAAAAGCTTATAACTCAGATGAAACAAGTAGATAAAGAGTTTGCTAAATTAGAGTAGGAGTATGAAAATTTGAAAGGTAAATATATTAATTATAAGAAAAAGACATAAAGCTGTAAAAATGATACTCCAAAACATGGAGGTATCATTTTTATCTGAGAATAAACTTCAATTTTACAATTGAATTAGTATAATAGATTAAAATGAATTGACTTTATAATAAAAACACAAAGTGAGCTAGATATCCTAATAATTAATAACTATAAAAAGAAAATAGTTTAAGTATTTTAAACAAAACTAATTAGATTTATAAGTAGAAAAAGAACAGAGTGAATAATTAATGCGAAATAATGAAATAGGGGAGGTTTTAAAGGTAAGTATGAGAGCCAAGAGAGCGGCAATAAGTAGTAGAAACAGTTTTTGGACTAAGAGAGAACAAACAACTATTAAGTCTAGTATTATATAAGCTATACACAAATATTTCTTGGGAAAGATAAGATATGAATGTGTGTTATGTTTTAAATAAAAGTAAGAGTGAGTAGTTAGGCTTTGTAGTGCATGTATATCCAAATTGTATTGATATTAAATAATAGACTGCCGTCACTTTCAAGTTATTGAATAGATGATTAATAGCAATTACTAAATAATGAGGAGTAATAAAGGCCTGTAGAGATAAAACTCTCATAGAGTCTCTTTATAAGATCTTATCACGAAGACTTGAAGTGTTATAAAAAAGACATATCTTTTTCTGAGAGTCAAGGAGAGACAGAGAGTATAAAGGAACTCTATAGGAGAAGATTTAAAGTGCGTACTTTAAAAGGGATAGAGGACATTAAAAATAGTATAAGTATTATTGATGAATGTTCAATAAAAAGATCAGAACATTATACTAATTAAAACTTAACT
>NZ_CP028889.1 GCF_003606285.1 Borrelia turcica IST7 | reverse complement strand
ATTTAAAAATGAAATAGTACAAAAAGACTAGTGTTGTCTCTGCTGCACCAACAACAGCCTTTAACCACCAGCACTGCCTTTATTGGCAAAAAGTGTTATTGCATCGCTTGCAGTTGCCTTTGCCTGTCTTAGCGTTTGGTAGTACTAGGTCTGTACCCTCACTACCAACAACAGCCGTAATGTCTGCGTCTTCAGCACCTGTAGCACTATCAACGTAGCTTTTAGTAGTTGTAGCCTCTGCTTTCTTTGTGTCTTCTTTTACTATATCAGTTTTCTTAGAGGATCCGTCACTTTTTATCTTTGCTATGCTTTCTTGTATCTTCTTTATGTCTTTCTCAACTCCACTCTTTATTGCATACATTAGTGCTCCTAACAGTTTGTTTACTGCTCCTGCAAAGATATCAAAAGTTATAAGCACTACTTGCTCCTTTATTTTAAGTATAGTCCACTTTTATCGTCTTCACAAAAAAAAAGAGACCTTTTTGGTCTCTTTTCACTTGTGGTCTTGATCAGCTTTTAGCAGTTGTAGCCTCTGCTTTCTTTGTGTCTTCTTTTACTATATCAGTTTTCTTAGAGGATCCGTCACTTTTTATCTTTGCTATGCTTTCTTGTATCTTCTTTATGTCTTTCTCAACTCCACTCTTTATTGCATACATTAGTGCTCCTAACAGTTTGTTTACTGCTGCACTTGCTGCTCCGCCTATTGCTTCAGTGGCTTTAGCAGCCTCAGCCTTAGCCCCGAATTTACCTGTTTTAGTTATGGCTCTAAGTGCTACTGCTCCTGCAAAGATATCGTCTGATAGTTCTGTGACACCATCACTACCAACAACAGCCGTAATGTCGTCGTCATCAGCCTTACTTGCACCATCATTCGCAGTAGCAGCATACCCGCCTGCTAGGGCTACTGCTTTGGTTGTAGCATCATCTGCTATTGCCTTTAGCATTCCCTCTCCTGTTGCCTTTGCTACTATAGTAGCTGCTGCTTTTCCTGCTGCTGCAGTGGGTACAGCATTTCCAGCAGTGCCTTTATTGGCAAACAGTGTTATCGCATCGCCTGCAGTTGCCTGCTTTGCTGTTGCTACGACAGCGCTTTTGGCTGTGCCTGTCTTAGCGTCTGGTAGTACTAGGTCAATTATTGTCTTGATTGCCCCTGCTACTGCTTTTGCCTCTCCTTTGATTTTATCTTTAGCAGCTGCCAAAGGCCCATCTCCAGCAGCACTAGGGGCTATAGTATCGTCAGCAGCACCAATCTCAGTAGTGATTGCCTTAAGCGCTGCTGCGATTTTTGTCATCTTTTCACTTGTGGTCTTGATGGCTTCAGTGGTTGCACCATCCGGCGCTTTGAGCGATGTTAACTCCTTGTTCGTTTTTTCTAGTGTATTTTGTGTTTTCGTAATTGTATCTGCTACGTCCTTCTTTTTTGTTGCGTTATTTATTTTGCCTAGTCCCACCATCTCGCCTAGCATTTCTCCAAACGAAGCCATTGCCTTTGCAAAGTTATTACCTAGATCTATTAGTGCTTGTATAAACTTACCCGCCTTGGTGTCTGGTAGTACTAGGTCACTTCCATCCGCCGCCGTCTCGGCTCCACAGCTGCATAGCAGTAGTATCAGCACCAGTAGGCTATTTTTTATTTGTTTTAGTTTTATCATTAGTCCCTCTCCTGTTTCTAAGATATTGTACATTATATCTCTCTTTTCTTTTTTTTCAACTTTATTGCATACAAATGCATACAAAGACCACAAGTGAAAAGATGACAAAAATAGCCTTAATGTCTGCTGCTATTTTTGTCATCTTTTCACTTGTGGTCTTGATGGCTAAAATCACGAAAGAGGCAAAGAAAAGAGCAAGGTAGTCACAACAGCAAGACTAGCAGGCGGGTATGCTACTAATGATGCTGATGGTGTTAAGAATACTGCTGACGCAGACATTACGGCTGTTGTTGGTGATACTGGTGTGACAGAACTATCAGACGATGTCTTTGCAGCGGCAGTAGCACTTAGAGCCATAACTAAGACAGGTAAATTCGGGGCTAAGGGGGCTGCGCCTGCCCCTGCCACTGAAGCAATAGGCGGAGCAGCAAGTGGAGCAGTAAACAAACTGTTAGGAGCACTAATGTATGCAATAAAGAGTGGAGTTGAGAAAGACATAAAGAAGATACAAGAAAGCATAGCAAAGATAAAAAGTGACGGATCCTCTAAGAAAACTGATATAGTAAAAGAAGACACAAAGAAAGCAGAGGCTACAACTGCTAAAAGCTATGGTGCAAGTGCTAATAATGACAAAGACATTAAGGCTATTGTTGGTAAGACTACAGAGAAAAACCTAGCAGATGATGTCTTTTCAGCGGCAGCCCTTAAGGCAATCACTGATAATATTGCAGGTGCTGACGCTGAAGAAGCTACTATAGCCCCTAGTGGTGCGGTAGATGGGCCTGATGCAACTGCTGCTAAAGATAAAATCAAAGAAGAGGCAGGTAAAATAGCAGGGGCAATCAAGGAAATCATCACCCTAGTGCTACCAGATGCTAAGCCAGGCACAGGCAAAAGCGAGGTCGTAAAAGCACCAAAGAAGGCAACAGCAGGCGATGCAATAACACTGTTTGCCACTGGTACTGGTGATCATACTAAAGCCACAGAGACAGCAGGAAACGCAGCAGCTACTATAGTAGCAAAGGCAACAGGAGAGGGAATGCTAAAGGCAATAGCAGATGATGCTACTGCTGAACCAACCAAAGCAGTAAGACTAGCAGGCGGGTATGCTGCTAAACAGGCTAGTGGTGCAACAAATGGTACTGATGATGACAACGACATTGAGGCTATTGTTGGTAATGAGGGTACAGACAAAAAACTAGAAGACGATATCTTTGCAGGGGCAGTAGCACTACAGCAGCGCTTAAGGCAATCACTACTGAGATTGGTGCTGCTGACGATACTATAGCCCCTAGTGGTGCGGTAGATGGGCCTTTGGCAGCTGCTAAAGATAAAATCAAAGAAGAGGCAGGTAAAATAGCAGGGGCAATCAAGGAAATCATCACCCTAGTGCTACCAGATGCTAAGCCAGGCACAGCCAAAAGCGCTGTCGTAGCAACAGCAAAGCAGGCAACTAAAGACGATGCGATAACACTGTTTGCCACTAGTACTGCTACTCATGCTAAAGCCACTGAGGCAGCAGGAAACAAGGCCGTAACTATAGTAGCAAAGGCAACAGGAGAGGGGATGCTAAAGGCAATAGCAGATGATACTACTGCAACAAAGGCAGTAGCCCTAGCAGGCGGGTATGCAGCTAATGGGGCTGATGGTGCAAGTGCTAATAATGACGCAGACATTACGGCTATTGTTGGTGGTACTAGTGTGACAGAACTATCAGACGATGTCTTTGCAGGAGCAGTAACCCTACAGGCAATCACTGCTGAGATTGGTACTGCTGACGATGCCATAGCCCCTAGTGCTGCTGGAGATGGGCCTGATGCAAATGCTGCTAAAGATAAAATCAAGAAAGAGGCAAAGGCAGTAGCTGAAGCAATCAAGGCAATAATTGACCTAGTGCTACCAAACGCTGCTAAAGGCAATAGCAGATGATGCTACAACCAAGGCAGTAGCCCTAGCAGGCGGGTATGCTGCTGGTGCAGCTGATGGTGTTAAGAGTACTGATGACAAAGACATTAAGGCTATTGTTGGTAGTACTACTGAGAAAGAACTAGAAGATGATATCTTTGCAGGAGCAGTAGCACTTAGAGCCATAACTAAGACAGGTAAATTCGGGGCTAAGGCTGAGGCTGCTAAAGCCACTGAAGCAATAGGCGGAGCAGCAAGTGGAGCAGTAAGGCCATCAAGACCACAAGTGAAAAGATGACAAAAATCGCAGTAGCGCTTAAGGCAATCACTACTGAGATTAGTGATGAAGCTACTATAGCCCCTAGTGGTGCGGTAGATGGGCCTTTGGCAGCTGCTAAAGATAAAATCAAAGAAGAGGCAGGTAAAATAGCAGGGGCAATCAAGGAAATCATCACCCTAGTGCTACCAGATGCTAAGCCAGGCAAAGCCAAAAGCGCGGTCGTAACAACAGCAAAGAAGGCAGCAGCAAGCGATGCGATAACACTGTTTGCCAATAAAGGCACTGCTGATGCTACTCATGCTAAAGCCACAGAGGCAGCAGGAAAAGCAGCAGCTACTATAGTAGCAAAGGCAACAGGAGAGGGGATGCTAAAGGCAATAGCAGATGATGCTACAACCAAAGCAGTAAGACTAGCAGGCGGGTATGCTGCTAAACAGGCTAGTGGTGCAACAGGTACTGATGACGACGACATTACGGCTGTTGTTGGTGAAACTGAGAAAGAACTAGAAGATGATATCTTTGCAGGAGCAGTAGCACTTAGAGCCATAACTAAGACAGGTAAATTCGGGGCTAAGGGGGCTGCTGCTGCGCCTGCCACTGAAGCAATAGGCGGAGCAGCAAGTGCAGCAGTAAACAAACTGTTAGGAGCACTAATGTATGCAATAAAGAGTGGAGTTGAGAAAGACATAAAGAAGATACAAGAAAGCATAGCAAAGATAAAAAGTGACGGATCCTCTAAGAAAACTGATATAGTAAAAGAAGACACAAAGAAAGCAGAGGCTACAACTGCTAAAAGCTATGGTGCAAGTGCTAATAATGACAAAGACATTAAGGCTATTGTTGGTAGTGGCGAGAATGCCAAAAAACTACCAAAAGCTAAGAAAGGCACAGCCAAGAGCACTGTCGTAACAACAGCAAAGCAGGCAGCAGCAAACGATGCAATAACACTGTTTGCCACAGGTACTACTCCTAATGCTGTACCCACTGCAGCAGCAGGAAACAAGGCAGCTGCTATAGTAGCAGAGGCTACAACAACTGCTAAAGGCAATAGCAGATGATGCTACAACAAAGGCAGTAGCCCTAGCAGGCGGGTATGCTACTAATGATGCTGATGGTGTAAGTGCTAATAATGACAAAGACATTAAGGCTATTGTTGGTAGTGGCGAGAATGAGAAAGAACTAGAAGATGATATCTTTGCAGCGTCAGTAGCACTTAGAGCCATAACTAAAACAGGTAAATTCGGGGCTAAGGGTGAGGCTGCTAAAGCTCCTGAATCAATAGGAGATAAATCCGCTCAAAGCGCCGGATGGTGCAACCACTGAAGCCATCAAGACCACAAGTGAAAAGATGACAAAAATCGCAGCAGCGCTTAAGGCAATCACTGCCAATATTACAGGTGGTGCTGCTGACGCTATAGCCCCTAGTGCTGCTGGAGCTGGGCCTGATGCAACTGATAAAGATACAATCACTGGAGAGGCAAAAGCAGTAGCAGGGGCAATCAAGACAATAATTGACCTAGTACTACCAAACGCTAAACTTGGCACAGCCAAGAGCACTGTCGTAACAGCAGCAAAGCAGGCTAAAGCAGGCGATGCGATAACACTGTTTGCCAATAAAGGCACTGCTGGAAATACTAAAGCCACTGCAGCAGCAGGAAACAAGGCCGTAACGATAGTAGCAAAGGCAACAGGAGAGGGGATGCTAAAGGCAATAGCAGATGATGCTACAACCAAAGCAGTAGCCCTAGCAGGCGGGTATGCAGCTACTGCGAATGATGGTGCAACAAATGGTACTGATGACGCAGACATTGAGGCTATTGTTGGTAGTAGTGATACAGACAAAAACCTAGAAGACGATATCTTTTCAGCGGCAGTAGCACTTAGAGCCATAACTAAAACAGGTAAATTCGGGGCTAAGGCTGAGGCTGATGCTAAAGCAATAGCAGGAGGAGCATGTTGTAACTAGATTATGGAAACCTGATAGTGCAATCACTGCTGAGATTAGTGGTGAAGAAGCTACTATAGCCCCTAGTGGTGCGGGAGATGGGCCTGGGGCAGCTGCTAAAGCTAAAATCACTGGAGAGGCAGGTAAAGTAGCAGGGGCAGTCAAGACAATAATTGACCTAGTACTACCAGACGCTAAGACAGGCACAGGCAAAAGCGAGGTCGTAAAAGCACCAAAGAAGGCAACAGCAGGCGACGCAATAACACTGTTTGCCACTGGTACTGGTGATCATACTAAAGCCACTGAGACAGCAGGAAACGCGGCAGCTGCTATAGTAGCAAAGGCAACAGGAGAGGGGATGCTAAAGGCAATAGCAGATGATGCTACTGCTGAACCAACCAAAGCAGTAAGACTAGCAGGCGGGTATGCTGCTGGTGCAGAGAATGGTGCAACAACTGTTGGTAATAATGACGCAGACATTACGGCTGTTGTTGGTGAAAATGACAAAAACCTAGAAGACGATATCTTTGCAGGAGCAGCAGCGCTTAAGGCAATCACTGCCAATATTACAGGCTATTGTTGGTAGTAAGAGTACGGACAAAGAACTAGCAGACTATATCTTTTCAGCAGCAGTGCTTAAGGCAATCACTGCCAATATTACAGGTGGTGCTGAAGAAGCTACTATAGCCCCTAGTGCTAATGCAGATGGGCCTGATGCAGCTGCTAAAGATACAATCACTGGAGAGGCAAAAGAAGTAGCAGGGGCAATCAAGACAATAATTGACCTAGTACTACCAAACGCTAAACTTGGTGAAGGCAACTGCAAGCGATGCAATAACACTGTTTGCCAATAAAGGCAGTGCTGGTGGCGCTAAAGCAGAAGCCACTGAGGCAGCAGGAAACAAGGCCGTAACGATAGTAGCAAAGGCAACAGGAGAGGGGATGCTAAAGGCAATAGCAGATGCTACTACTGCAACCAAAGGCAGTAAGACTAGCAGGCGGGTATGAAGCTAAACAGGCTGATGGTGTTAAGAGTGCTGAAGACAAAGACATTACGGCTGTTGTTGGTGCAGCAGAGACAACACTAGAAGACGATATCTTTGCAGGAGCAGTAAACAAACTGTTAGGAGCACTAATGTATGCAATAAAGAGTGGAGTTGAGAAAGACATAAAGAAGATACAAGAAAGCATAGCAAAGATAAAAAGTGACGGATCCTCTAAGAAAACTGATATAGTAAAAGAAGACACAAAGAAAGCAGAGGCTACAACTACTAAAAGCTACGTTGATAGTGCTACAGGTGCTGAAGACGCAGACATTAAGGCTATTGTTGGTAAGACTACAGAGAAAAACCTAGCAGATGATGTCTTTGCAGAAGCAGCCCTTAAGGCAATCACTACTGAGATTGGTACTGCTGACGATGCCATAGCCCCTAGTGCTGCTGGAGATGGGCCTGATGCAACTGCTAAAGATAAAATCAAAGGAGAGGCAGGTAAAGTAGCAGCGGCAATCAAGGAAATCATCAACCTAGTGCTACCAAACGCTGCTAAAAGCACAGGCAAAAGCGCTGTCGTAACAACACCAAAGAAGGCTAAAGCAGGCGACGCGATAACACTTTTTGCCAATAAAGGCAGTGCTGGAGATACTAAAGCCACTGAGACAGCAGGAAAAGCGGCAACTGCGATAGTAGCAAAGGCAACAGGAGAGGGAATGCTAAAGGCAATAGCAGATGATGCTACAACCAAAGCAGTAAGACTAGCAGGCGGGTATGAAGCTACTGCGAATGATGGTGCAAGTGCTAATGATGACGCAGACATTGAGGCTGTTGTTGGTGGTGATGGTGTCACAGAACTAGAAGACGATATCTTTGCAGGAGCAGTAGCACTTAGAGCCATAACTAAGACAGGTAAATTCGGGGCTAAGGCTGAGGCTGATGCTAAAGCAATAGCAGGAGGAGCATGTTGTAACTAGATTATGGAAACCTGATGGTGCAATCACTACTGAGATTGGTGCTGAAGAAGCTACTATAGCCCCTAGTGCTGCGGGAGATGGGCCTTTGGCAGATGATAAAGCTAAAATCAAAGAAGAGGCAGGTAAAATAGCAGGGGCAATCAAGACAATAATTGACCTAGTACTACCAAACGCTAAACTTGGTGAAGGCAACTGCAAGCGATGCAATAACACTGTTTGCCAATAAAGGCACTGGTGGTAAAGCAGAAGCCACAGAGGCAGCAGGAAACGCAGCAGCTACTATAGTAGCAAAGGCAACAGGAGAGGGAATGCTAAAGGCAATAGCAGATGATGCTACTGCTGAACCAACCAAAGCAGTAAGACTAGCAGGCGGGTATGCTGCTGGTGCAGAGAATGGTGCAACAAGTGCTGCTGACGCAGACATTACGGCTGTTGTTGGTAGTGATGGTGTCACAGAACTATCAGACGATATCTTTGCAGGAGCAGTAGCACTTAGAGCCATAACTAAAACAGGTAAATTCGGGGCTAAGGGGGCTGCTGATGCTCAAGCAGCAATAGGCGGAGCAGCAAGTGCAGCAGTAAACAAACTGTTAGGAGCACTAATGTATGCAATAAAGAGTGGAGTTGAGAAAGACATAAAGAAGATACAAGAAAGCATAGCAAAGATAAAAAGTGACGGATCCTCTAAGAAAACTGATATAGTAAAAGAAGACACAAAGAATGCTATTACTGAATCAACCAAGGCAGTAAGACTAGCAGACGATGGGGCTGATGGTGTAAGTAATGCTGATGACAAAGACATTGAGGCTATTGTTGGTAAGACTACAGAGAAAAACCTAGCAGATGATGTCTTTGCAGAAGCAGCGCTTAAGGCAATCACTGATAATATTGCAGGTGCTGACGCTGCTATAGCCCCTAGTGCTGATGCAGATGGGCCTACTGCTGCAGATGATAAAGATAAAATCAAAGGAGAGGCAGGTAAAATAGCAGGGGCAATCAAGACAATAATTGACCTAGTACTACCAGACGCTAAGCTTGGTGAAGGCACTAGCGAGGTCGTAAAAGCACCAAAGAAGGCAGCAGCAAGCGATGCGATAACACTGTTTGCTACTAGTGCTACTGGTGCTAATACTCAAGCCACAGAGACAGCAGGAAACGCAGCAGCTACTATAGTAGCAAAGGCAACAGGAGAGGGGATGCTAAAGGCAATAGCAGATGCTACTACTGCACCAGCCAAGGCAGTAGCCCTAGCAGGCGGGTATGCTGCTACTGTGGTTAATGGTGCAAGCGCTGCTGACGCAGACATTACGGCTGTTGTTGGTAGTGATGGTGCCACAACACTATCAGACGATGTCTTTGCAGTGGCAGCAGCGCTTAAGGCAATCACTGCCAATATTACAGGTGGTGCTGAAGAAGCTACTATAGCCCCTAGTGCTGCTGGAGCTGGGCCTGCCAACTGCTAAAGATACAATCAAAGGAGAGGCAAAAGCAGTAGCAGGGGCAATCAAGACAATAATTGACCTAGTACTACCAAACGCTAAACTTGGTGAAGGCAAGAGCGCTGTAGTAGCAACAGCAAAGCAGGCAACTGCAGGCGACGCGATAACACTTTTTGCCAATGCTGGTAGTACTGGTGATCATGCTAAAGCCACTGCAGCAGCAGGAAAAGCAGCAGCTACTATAGTAGCAAAGGCAACAGGAGAGGGGATGCTAAAGGCAATAGCAGATGATGCTACTACAACCAAGGCAACAACCCTAGCAGGCGGGTATGCTGCTACTGCGAATGATGGTGCAAGTAAGGCTGATGACGACGACATTAAGGCTATTGTTGGTAGTAGTGATACTGACAAAGACCTAGAAGACGATATCTTTTCAGCGGCAGTAGCACTTAGAGCCATAACTAAAACAGGTAAATTCGGGGCTGCTGCGCCTGCCCCTGAAGCAATAGGCGCAGCGCTTAAGGCAATCACTGCTGAGATTGGTGCTGCTGAAGCTACTATAGCCCCTAGTGCTGCTGGAGATGGGCCTACTGATGCAACTGATAAAGATAAAATCACTGGAGAGGCAAAAGCAGTAGCAGGGGCAGTCAAGACAATAATCGACTTAGTACTACCAAACGCCACTCTTGGTGTAGCAGGCAACTGCTAATGATGCCAAACACTGTTTGCTTATGATTCCGAAGAATAATCAACTAAAAAACCTAAACCCAGATTAAATCAAAATAAAATCTCAAATTACTTCATAAAGTAGTCAAAATCCCCTAAATAAAACATCAATTATAAAACGAAAAAAGAAAGATTTAATAAATTTGACTCATTAGTATACAAAACTAAACATGCATTATCCCTATAAAATAAAAAGAAGTAATATTACTTAAAACTGACGAATAAAAATAAATACTGAGATATCAACAAGACACCTAAGAAAAGAAATTAACAGAAAAAATAATCCCAAAAGGGTAGATCAATGCTCAATTTTTTACAATATTCCTCTCTTAATAATGATTCCTAAAACAAAGTCTTGACAAAATATTCAATCAATTATGATATCTTATTTTATTTTAAAATTTAACCTTTCCTTATCAATGAAAAAACTTAACTATTAATCTCAAATAAACTTGTAACAAAGAATCAATAAAAATTAACCTTCCCAAAATGGAGAGGAGGGAAAGTTAATAATGTACTAAAAAACAACTATATTTTTTTAGTACTCTTAAAATTAAAAGAAGGTGAATACAATTCACCTGCTAAAATTCACTTACCTTATTTAACATAAATTATAAAAAAGATAAAGAATTTTCCTTATTCAAATATTATTTCACAAATTTAAAAATTCAATATCTTATTCTACAAAATAGAGTGTTTACTTTTGAAGTTTTTTATTTGTTAATTATGTTTATATTTAACTTTATGAGAATGATAGAAGGGCACTCTTTTTACAAGGTTTCTGAAGCACAAGAAGTCCTTAAAAGTAAGTTTAGTTATAAAATTACAAAGAGTCATTTAAGATATAAGTTAGAAGTGTTAGAATGTTATATTAGAGTAGGAAACATAATGTTAATTCCTGAAGATTTTTTAAGGTATCTAACTCTTAGTTTACTTTCGTTTAAAAATAATGAAAAATACAAATTTGAAATAAAAAGGGAAATTCGGGGAAAAATGCCCAAATTTAGAAAATTAATAATCAAAGAATGATTATTATATCTCTAAAGATAAATGATATGGAAACTATCCCTATAATTCAATACTTCAAAATAATGATTTTTCCCAATATCACTGAATATGACAAATGATTATAATTATTGAAAACAAACTTTTACTCTAAAGCTTAGAATAGGCTACTCTTAGAAAAATTTACAGGAAACCCTATTATACACATGCTAGATAAGAAGTTGTTACAGGGAAACCTGCTATATACATTCTCCACTTACAGTTTATCATTTAAACTATAAAATCCTACTTTAAAATTTAAACCCTACTCTAATTTTGTTCTCTTTTTGCTTTATTATTTATTCAATAGTATCTTATTTATATTCAAGTTTTACATATAAAACCTTATTAATCTTTTTGATATCATTTGGTAAATTTATAATTACTTCTTTACTTACCATACGCTCAAATTATAATAATTAGATAAAAAAATCTACTTTTTTTATGGATTAAAAACTCAAAAAGTATCTATCTTATACATTTTAGTTGACAAAAAATTCATTATATGTTGTAATGTGTTTTTTAAAGTATGTTTCAATTGAGGAGAGGTATAGTGAAAAAGAATTTCTATAAGAAGTACATAAGTAATCTTCTGTTACAAAAAAAATTAGGGTACGGTTTTTATGTGTAAGCCAGTTTTTAACAGGGTGATTCTCTAAAATGCAATGAAGGAGCATAACAATCCTTACAAGTTTATAGTCGAATAATCAAATTTGTAAATATAGTAAGGGCGACAACATTAGTCGCAACTTAATGTAATTCTTCAAGTCATGTCCTAATGATTCAATATTATGGATGTGGCTTTTTAATATTGTCTTCATATAAGAATCATTGAATAAAATAATTTTATTTGATTAATTTATCTTAAAATTGCCTTTTATGTCGTTTATTTTCTCTAATTTTTCTCAATTTTAAGAGACATGCTTAAGGATCTAATATTTATGTATACCACTGAAACTAAAACAGTAATATAAATACTATTAGATATAATGATTTTTGTGAAGAGGTTATACCTAATTTTACCTTAAAATTATATGCTAATTCTAGTGGATACTTAAAACGATCTCTTAGAATCAGGTGCTCTTCCTGTACCCCACAGAGTAATGGAATTACTCATCTATGATATTAAATCAACCTAAAAACCACTTTGTTGCATATTATTGATACTAAAGATTGGCCTTGTAAAGTCCATATAAACTTCTTAAATAACATTAATAACAAAGATTGGCATATTATTGTACTCAAAATACTAAAATTAAATTTTTTAATAAAGAAACTATTATCACTACTCATATCTTAGGCTTTCAACCTTATCTAGTAACTGATACTACAAAAAGTATTTCACCTTTCCCTAAATTAGTAATTAGAAATATCACCTGCATATAGAAAAACATTTTAATAAAAATTATTCCTTAATATATAGCATTTCAATTACTTACTTCTATCTTTCCAATAAAAATTAAGTAATTGCTTTTTATCAGCGATATGCTCCTTTAACACACTTTAATACAGAATAATTATCACATCTGCTCTATTGAAAAGTTTCTGTATGAATATCTTTATTACTGAAAGAAGATCATCACACAAAAACTAACTATTAATCCTATAGCAGTAAATTTATAAACCTTATTATTAATTAATAAATACAAAATTAAAGTTAACATTTCAAAGAACAAATACAAGGCTTGAAAAAAATTCCCAATAGATACATGCAGATTTAAAATAAGCTTCTTTATTTCACTAAAAAAATATGCTACACATACAGTTAAACAAGAATATACTATTATTGATGTCATAAAGAACCCTCCATTATTAATTAACTTTAGCTCAGCTTTCTATAAAAGCTAATTCGATTTTATTTGTAATAAATTTCATTACGTATCAACAAATAAGATTAAGTGACTAAAACTAAAAGTCTTCAAGAAAAGACATATTCTTATATTTACTATATTTACAAAACTGTATTTTTGCTCTAACATGTAAAACATACATAATTTATTTACTTGTAAAATAAGTTCTCTATTTTTGCTTATTTAAGGATCTTTATGTGAAGTTGATTAGATTTCCTAAAAGGAAAAGTTTAAAATATGACCTAGATATTCAAGCGTTTATATCTCAAGTTGATTACAATACTGATCAGTTGGATAGAGAATTTAGAGAATTTCAAAGGCAGTATGGAATAGATAAAGGGATTGATGATTGGATGGATCATATTAAAAAGGAACAAAAAAACAAAGTTCAAGAACTTGAATTAAGGTCTAAAATTTTAAGTACTCTCTTTAAAAAGAAACTTAATAGTTACGATGGGAAATAAGTAAAAAATACAATAATCTAAAATAACATTTTTACTTGAAAACATATATAACTTGCTCTTTTCAAATATCTAATTTTAAACATCTTAATGAAAGTTCGTTATCTAAGTTTATACAAAAACTACCTATAATCTATATCTAGGGTTAATATTTTTCTTATATAAATCTTGTTACTATTGATCTCTAGTAGAAATCTTAGAAATCTGGTTGCGGATATTATTAATTCACTCAACAAACATGTTCATTATTACTACCCTAAACATCAATTTCATTTGAATTATTACCTTAAGTATCTAGCATTACACATATATGTGAAATTTTAAAAGCACGAATAGACTGCAGCCTTATTTAAAATCTATATAAAACACAAAAACTTGCAATTCTTGACAATTATTAATAATAAAAAATGTTATTAATTCTGTAGTCCAATAACTAATGAGATATACTTGCTTACATAAAACGCAAAGTAAAAGGAGACAATATATGTCAAAGATATTAAAAATAACTTCAATTCTTATTTTACTAGCCTCCTGTAGTATGTTACCAACTCACTTAAAAACAAAAGTGGACAATTCTTCTAGTGATGCTAAAAATCAAATCGATCAGATTGTCAAAGAATCTGGATTTACTATTGACAGTTTAGCAAACAAAACAGGTAGCAAGGGAGTTGGTGATCCTAGGATAAAAGATGTCAAACTTAAAGTTATTGAAGTTGGTGAAACTTTCTTAAGTTCAATGAAAGACACTATTGATGAGTTAGGAGAAAAAGGCACTAATAAGCAATTTGCAGAAATATTTAATATAATTTTAGGTGTAGCAGATTCTATGCAAAAAATTGGTATACAACAAGCTACAGATACAGTTAAAATTGCTGCTGATGGAAAAATTGCTGATTCATATGAAACAATAACAAATGTTCATGACAAATTATTTGAAAAGTTGCAAAATGTTAAAGAAAAACAAAAAGCTGCTGAGGAAAAAAAAAAGATTAAACTAGCATCCAAAAAAGCTAAATAAAGTCGATTTAACTTATTAAACTAAATTTAATATATCTGCAGTTATTTGCACTTAAGCAAAGTACAAATAACTGCTATTAAAATTCAACCATACTATCATACATTTACACTTAAATAATCTGACTCAAATAAGAAAAGCTTAATTTTCAAAATCAAGTTCTTCAATCTTTCTCTACTAAATTAAAATAATAAAAATGTACATCTCAAACAATCTTACTATTCTGATGTAAAATATCTTCACTATCTGGCAACTTAGAAAATACAACGGTTTTAATAATTGTTCCAGAACTATTTATAATAAGAAATTTTCTAGCCTTAATGCATTCTAAATATGTTTTTAAAGAAATATCTTTGCCAACACTAAAAAAAGCTTGAATATATTTATCACCAATTCTTCTGTATCGTTCAAGTAAAAATGAAGCTACAATATTATTGCCAACTTTCAAAAATAACGGTTCTTTATATCTCAAATTTAACTTACCAGAGATAGTAAAATAATGTCTTAAAGACACCTTATTTTTACCAAAAATAAATTTAATATACTTAGAATCCTTACTCAACCCTTCGATATTTTCCAAATAAAGAGTCGAACAAGAAAACATAAAGAATATAAAAAATAAAAAAATAAAATATTGACTAGCAACTCTTTTCATCAATTAAACACATTAACTTAACACATAACTTATTAGAAGCCATTAAATGCTACAAATAGTTACAATAATTTAAATATTATTATGTACTTTAAAACAGTAATATAATTTTCTATAAAATATTACTCTCAAGAGCATATTTAAGAGTATCTCTGGTGCTCTTAAAATCAACATCAATAAACCTAGCATCATATTTAAGAGTTCCCTTAGTCCACACTTGATAAGAATTTCTGTTTAGCACAAAAGACAATTTTTTATAAGGATTTAAAGCTCTTAAAATAAGATTAGCATTATTCCTATCAACATTAACATACAAAAACTTAAAATTTCCAATACTAACTACTTTAGAAATATTAATATCTCCAATATAATTATCGTCTTGCACTAACTTCAAATACCCATTATTTAAATTCAAGCTAGAATCGAGAATAACATTTAAAAATACAGAATAATCATTAGTAGACTTATCCTTTTTGATGTAAATTTGGCTATCTGGATAAAAGTAAAGAAAATAATTAGCTCTTTCAATTTTGTCAAACTTTTTATCAAAAACTTCATTAACATCTAAAGTCCTACACGAAAAAAAACAAAACAAACAAAAAAAACTATACCGCATAACTAGATTATATTATAAAATGTAAAAAGGAGAATATTTATATTAAATGGAATCTAATAACTTCAGCTCATATATTAAAACCCCTTATATTTATTCTAACTATATAATTTCAAAATATTCTGTGTTACTCATCCCAGTTCCAATAATAAAGATTGCAATAGGCGAAGGACTTAAAGTATTTGAAATTGCATTTGAAGATAAATACAAAAACTTTTCTGCTTATATTAAACCAAATAAAAAAGCTATATACATAAATGAATCAATGCCTCTTATTACTAAAAGATTTGAAATAGCAAAGCAACTCGGCCATTACTTAATGCATAAACACAAAGTTTCAAATCCATCAAAAATAACAGATACACTTAATATTCAAGACAACAATATGACAACGGAAGCTAACATATTTGCAACAAACTTATTAATTCCAACTACTACCCTAAAGCTCAAAGTACCTCAATATAAATCAATACAATATCCACAAAGGGCAATGGCAAAAGAATTTCAAGTATCTGAAAATATAATACACTTCAAACTAAGCATGCTTAAAGATATCCACAAATTTGAAAAATCAATAAAGCAAAAAAAGATACTAAAAGTTACTCACAAAAACAAAGAAAAAAACACAGAACTTTTACTTCAAAATGTAGACAAACTAAAAGAATCAATAGCAATTGACTTAGAAAAAAGAGAAATCAGAAGAAAGGAAACCATAAAAAAAATATTTGAAGAGTTAGAGTAAATTACTCATCATTCGGAAAATCTTCTAACTATATTTTCCATTATTCGATTAGAAACAAGCAAAGCATTCTTATCCTGCATAATCATATCGAAAAAATCTTTTTTAAGCACAATCCAATTACTACCGTCAATACATGTTTTATAAGTAGGGAACCTTATTCTTAAAGGAAACTTTTCTTTAATATTATGTTTCTTTAAATACTTAAGCATTTCGGATTTGAAAGGAGAACCTTGCACTGAGCTATATGCCAAAACAACTTTATATAGTTTTTTATTATAAAAATAAAGCTCTTTAATGTAATCAATATTTTCCTTATAACTAGATTCAGAAATATAAACTGGGTCCTCATCTTCTCTTTCCAAAATTTCAAAATTATGTTCATGATAATTTTTTAATTTTTCATAAATTTTCATATCAAAATTTGAAATCTTAAGTTCAGGATACACCATCAAATTTCTTAAAGCTAACAAGTCTGGGTCATCTTCTTTCCTAGGTTCATCTAATAAAACGGTAGAACAACTTAAAAAAAACAAAAAAATGACAAATATATAAATAAAATTTGAAAGTACTCGCATAGAGAAACCCAATTATAACTTTTTAGAAGAGTAAAGTAAATAAAATATATCTGTTTTGATATAATGTAAAAAGATTGACTTAAAGGAATTCAAATGAGCAATTATACACTACACACAATCTTTATATACCTTGGATATATCATCATAGGAATTACATCTTTTACTATTTTTAACAAAAACTTAAGAGAAAAAATTAAGAGAAGACTTAAAAAGTTTAACTTTTTATATTACTTAACTCTATTTATGCTATTCATACTCAGTTCCAACCTGTCCTACTATTTCTCAGAAAAACAATTATTAGAAGATTTCAATGATTTTGAAAAAGATTTCTTTGAAATACACAAAATAAACGAAACATTCCTACAAACATATCTTTTAAGCTTTAAAGAACCAATAAAAATGGAATTAATGTCACAAGTGAAACCAATATATACAATATTTAACGCTACTTTTGAAAAATATTCAAAAAATATCAACAAACCATCAACTGATATTGCAACTAACTATAATAACTATATTAAAGCAATGAACACAGAAATTAAAAATAGAATTGCAATACTAGAGGAAGAAATTCTTCCAGTGTACAACAAATATAAATTGCCCTTTTTAAATAATAAAATATCAGACATAAGCGTTGATAAGGATGGAAACATCATTCCCGTAATCAAAGATTTAAGAGGACAAATAACAGATTTGCTATTTTATGACAAAAGCTACAATTTAATTCCATTTAAAAAACATCAAAAATATGAAGTTAAATTTGACCTCATTAAAGACAATAACGCTTACTTCAAAGAAATACTAAATATTTATTATATTGATTCAAATAACAGTCAAGTTCCTATTGATTACTACAAGAATAATATTGATACTATTCCTTACTACATAGATTTAAAAGAAAATAAAAATAATTTCTTAAAAAGCATCAAAATCAAAAATGAATATAAATCATACATTGAAGAAAAACGTAAGCTACAGGAACTCATAAAAAAAGACAATTTAAATGAATTTAAAGCCTTTTTAGAGCAAAATCAAAACAATTTTTCACTAAATACAATATTTTCTGATGGAAACCCTATGTTCACTTACGCTGTAAACTCAAAATCAAAAAATATAATAGATTATATGATGCTACAAGATTTCGACATTAATCTAGTAGACTCAGAATCTAAAAATGTTCTTCATAATGCTATAAGTAATGAATATGACACAGATTTCATCAAATCTCTCATAGAAAAAGGAGTAAATCCAAACATAAGAGATTCTTATAAAAAGTTACCTCTGGATTACGCCCCTAAGGACAGTACACTATATCAATACTTAGAAACTATTACAAATAAATAGCATTCAATTTTGTAGCTAATAAGGTAAAAATTTCTAAGTATTTTTAATTAATATCATTAATGATATCTTTATAAAAGTTATCATTAATGATATACTTAAAACACCAATAATTAAACGTTTTAAATATCAATTTTATATTGATTAAACCATTTGATATAAAATGAGTTTAATTTAAGAGTGATCAAAGGAGAATTTATTATGGTTACTACTTCAAATAAGTTTGCTGTTTTGCAAAAAATTGGTAAAGCTTTCATGCTTCCTATTGCCATTATGCCAGCTGCTGGTCTTTTGCTAGGAATTGGAGGGGCTTTTACCAATGAAACAATGATTCAAGCCTATGGGCTTGCAAATACTCTGGGGCAGGGTACCATTCTAAATATTATTTTATCGGTAATGAGAGACACTGGTGGAGTGGTATTTGAAAACTTACCCTTAATATTCTCATTAGGAATTGCAATTGGGCTTGCTAATGTAGAAAAAGGTGCTGCGGGGCTTGCCGGTGGTATTGGCTTTTTAGTTATGCACAAATCTATAAGCAGTACACTTGCTATACAAGGAATAACTGCAGCAACAGTTAACCCTGAATATTTAATCAAAACAGGATTAACAGAGGCGCAAGCTGTTGCAAAATCATTTGAATATACACATGTACTTGGAATGCATACTCTTCAAATAGGAGTACTTGGGGGTATGGTTTCCGGATTTATTGCTGCATATCTTCACAATAAATACTATGATATTAAACTACCTCAATTCTTAGCATTCTTTGGAGGAACAAGATTTGTTCCAATAATTACAACTGCAATAATGCTAATTGTTGGTATAATACTCATATTTATTTGGCCTCCTGTCCAAAGCGTAATTGCTATGCTTGGTGTGATTGTAGAAAAGTCTGGATATTTCGGGTCATTCCTATTTGGAGCAATTGAGAGAGCACTAGTTCCAACTGGTCTTCACCACATATTTTATATGCCATTCTGGCAAACACCTCTTGGTGGAACAATGGAAATTAACGGAGAACTAGTTTCAGGAGCACAAAAAATATTTTTCGCACAACTTGCAGATCCTAACTTTTCAGGCCACTTTGAAGTCACAAAGGGAACAAGATTTTGGGTTGGTAAATGGCCAGGACATGCATTTGGACTACCTGGAGCAGCTCTTGCTATGTGGTGGGTTGCAAAACCTGAACGAAAAAAAGAAATGGCAGCCTTTCTTGGTTCTGTAGCATTTACATCTTTCTTAACAGGAATTACAGAACCTATTGAATTTACATTCCTATTCGCAGCTCCTATTTTATTCTTTGGATTTAATGTTTTCATGTATGGAATGGGATTTGTATTTATGCATCTTCTAAATGTCGGAGTCGGAGTTACTTTTGCAGATGGATTTATTGACTACTTCCTTTACGGCATACTTCAAGGAAATGAAAGAACAAGTTGGGTAAACATAATTTATGTTGGAATACCTTACTTCTTCATATACTTCTTTGTCTTTAAATGGGCCATAGTCAAATTCGACTTTAAAACCCCAGGAAGAGAAGATGACGGAGTTACTGCTACAAAAACAAGCTCAAAAGAAATACTTGAAAACTTAAGAGAAATCGCAACAAAAACTATCGAAGGACTTGGAGGAAGTGATAACATTAAATATCACAGTGCATGTATTACAAAATTCAGAGTTGAAGTATATGATATGAATCTTGTTAAAGATAATGCTTTCTTTAAAGAACTTGGTGCTAAAGGAGTTGTTAGACAAAAAGAAGGTGTACAAATTATATTTGGTGTTGTATCAGACAATGTTAATACAGAAGTAGAAAAAATTATTAAAGGATTATAATCCTATAAGCAGTGTCATTTTCTTTCGAATTGGCATTGCTTTATCAATCTTGTAAATTTTTGTTTTCAAATTTATTTACAAGATTGATAAATATTGTTACTATTAACTAGTCTATATAATTAACATTATTAATTATATTAAATTTTAATTAATAACAATAACTGATAAGAGGGGGAAACTTTATGTCAACATCATCAGGATCTATTTTCACAACAATACAAAAAGTTGGAAAAGCTTTTATGTTGCCAATAGCTCTTCTACCAGCAGCTGGAATTTTGCTAGGAATTGGTGGTGCTTTTACCAATGACACAATGATTCAAGCTTATGGCCTTGAAGGAATACTTGGACAAGGAACTGTAACAAGTTCTATCTTACATTTAATGAAATATACGGGAGAGGTAATATTTGCTAATTTGCCTTTAATGTTTGCAGCCGCAATCCCAATTGGACTTGCAAAGGTTGAGAAAGGAACAGCTGCTCTTGCTGGAGTTGTAGGTTTCTTAGTTATGCATCAAACCATAAATGGAGTTTTATTTATTCAAGGAATTACTCCTTCAACTGCTAATGTAGAAGCACTTAAAGCTCTTGGAATGCCTGAAGTAGACGCAATTGCAAAAAGTCAAGAATATACAAATGTACTTGGTATTTTTTCTCTTCAAATGAGCGTAATGGGAGGAATGGTAGCAGGATTTATTGCAGTATTCTTACATAACAGATTCTATAATATCCAATTACCTAGATTCTTAGCATTCTTTGGGGGATCAAGATTTGTTCCAATTATAACCACAATGGTAATGTTTGTGGCAGGAACAATTCTAACATTCACTTGGCCATTCATTCAAGGAGTTATGTCTTCATTCGGAGGAGTTGTAGAAAAATCTGGACTTTTTGGTTCATTTGCATATGGTGCAATAAAAAGATCATTAATTCCATTTGGACTTCACCACATATTTTATATGCCATTCTGGCAAACATCTGTTGGTGGAACATTAGAAATTAACGGAGAACTAGTTTCAGGAGCGCAAAATATCTTCTTTAGACAACTTGCAGATCCTAATACTACTCATTTCGAAGTTGCAAGAGGAACAAGATTTTTCAGTGGTGAATTCATAGTAATGATTTTTGGATTACCTGGAGCTGCTCTTGCTATGTATCATACAGCAAGAACTGAGAACAAGAAAACTGTAGCTTCTCTGTTACTATCCGCTAGCTTTACATCAATGTTAACAGGTATTACAGAACCTATTGAATTTTCATTTCTCTTTGCTGCTCCTGCTCTTTACTACTTTGTATACGTTCCTTTATTTGGACTGTCTCACTTATTAGCTCACCTTTTCAATATTGGGGTTGGTCTAACATTCTCTGGAGGATTTATTGATATGTTCCTCTTTGGAATACTTCAAGGAAATAGCAAAACAACTTGGATTATGATTCCTGTTATTGGAGTATTTTACTTTATAGGATTCTACTTCATCTTTAAATTTGTAATATTAAAATTCAATCTAAAAACACCTGGAAGAGAAGATGAAGATGAAGATGCTATAGCTGATGCAAAAACAAGTTCCCAAAAAACAGGAATAGCAGAAACCGCTAGAAAAGTATTAGAAGGACTTGGGGGAAAGAGCAACATTACATATATTGACGCATGCGCATCAAGACTAAGAGTAAATGTTAATAAGATAGAATTAGTAAAGTCTGACGCCTATTTTAAAGCTCTTGGAGCAAGTGGAATGTTGAAAAAAGGTAATGCTATTCAAATTATATTTGGAGGATTATCTGACAATATAAGAATTGAAATAGACAGAATGACATAAAAGTAAAATAAATTATTAAAAGGAGAGCCTTTCAAAAGCTCTTCTTTTTAGTTTTTAAAAGAAGGGTAAGAGTATGTATAAATATCAATACTTTTTTTCTGGAAAAGTACAAGGTGTAGGTTTTAGATTTTTTGCAGAACAAAATGCAATTAAAATGAAAATCAAAGGATTTGTTAAAAACCTAGATGATGGAAGAGTAGAAGTAGTAGCCTTTTTTGACAATAAAAACCAAATGGAGTCATTTGAAAATACTTTAAAGAAAGGCAATGGTTATTCAAAAATTGAAAAAATTGAGAAAAAAATTTTAGATGAAAAGTATCCATTCACTTTTAAAGATTTCAGGACTTACTACTAATCTTTCTACCCTTAACCGTTACTTTTGCTTTACCAACTTTCGCTTTATTGTTTTCTTCATCTGCTATACTCAGACAACCTGCGCCCGATTTAAAAAAATGTTCAACTCTAAACTTCAAAAACTCTAAAGACTTTCTATCCTTGCAAAAAATATTGAGATTCCCATCGGAAAATTTAATATCAAGTCCATAATTGGTTTCTGTCTTTAAAAAATTACAAGAGATAAATTCACCATTTAATTTGGTTCTACTAAAAAGAAGAAAATATTTTCTACCTCTCCTGGAATCCTTAAAATAAACCTTTAGCCACTTCTGCATTGGTTCAATTGTCACTAAACTATCATAAAGATAGGAAACATAAACCATCCTATTATCATTAGCATTTAAAGCTTTCTTAAAGAAATAAAGAAATCCTGTCTTCATATCCATTAATAAATATATTACAAATAAAGCTCTTTTAAAAAGCTTTAACTTAATTAAATTAGTCCAACTCAAAAGCTTAACTAATATTAATAATATTTCTATATAGAATATCCAAATATAGCAGCCAAATACTCACTAAGTTTTGCATAGTTATAATTATAACCATACTTTTGCTTAAACACTTTACGAATTCTAACGTTAAGTCCTCTAAGCATTTCCAATTCCTCTAAATTATCCTTTATCATTATGTCTTTAATCACATGTAAAGTTTTAACATAATTATCTTCCCTAATATGACCCTTTTCTATAAGCAAATTTATTTTTTGCATAGTAACAAGAGAATATGTAGTCTTACGTCTAACATATGTGTATATACGCCTTTTAATTAGTCTTAATAAACTAATATCAGCACTATCATCTAAATTTTCTAATACATAACGATTATAATGAAAAGCTGTTATGATATCATCCTGTTCATGTCCTAAAACGGTAGTTATCCATAAATTTAACTCCATATTCTTTGGAGCAAATGCAAGATAAGAAAATCTAGAATAAAGTCTTCTGCAAAAATAAACAGACTCTTCCGGCTCAAATATATCCTCAAAAATCTTACGAAACATTCTATTATAACTATAGGCAAGATTGGAAGATATCATTTCTTTTGAAAGTTTTTCTGTTCTCTCCATGTATCTTATCTCTTCTATGGAATCAATAATTAAACGAGAATCAGCAAAAGTAGGAAAGACAATCTCATGAATTAAATTACTTTCCTTTTTCTTGGCAATATTCTTCATTAAAATATGTTCACCGTCTTCTACATAAAATTTAGATATCTTCATTATTTCAACCGGACGCCTTCCTGTTGCCATTAATACACCATAAAACTTTAACCTAATATCTCTTTTTTGGGTTAACAAGATATTTATTATTTCAATATAAGTGTTTAAGCTTATCTTAACAGGTATTTGTTCTTTTCTATAGCTATTAATTTTTGAAATTCTATAATGATGTGAATAATTATTTAACCATTCAGGACTTTTAAACAAGACTAGAAAATCTTCAAAATAGACCTTCCTACCAAGAATATTATGAGAGATCATTAACTCTTCTATCCTACACAAATCTTTTATATCCATATTAGAAAGATCCTTAACCTCTCTAGGTGTCCAAAAAAATAAAAGCTTATTTTTCTTTCTTACCTCCTCAATAACAGAAAGATTAATATATTCTTTTATTATCTTTCTAGTTTTAGAAAGATTTAATATTATAGAAAGGTTAGTAAACTTATCTTTTCTTACAAGAATATTTTTATGTTCTTCAGCAAGCACTTTTAGATTTTGATGTAAATTAGAATACGAAATTTCATTCTTTAAGTACTTAACATATATTTCTTCTAAATTTTTTCTAAAGATATCAAGAATTGTTTTTATATTAACTTTCAAAGCCATACTAAACAAATTATACAAGAATAAATAAGAAGAAATATCAATTTTAACTATTATCCTTTCCCAATTCGAACCAAAAATAGGAAAAAAGATACCAAATTAATATATTTAACAAAAACCTTAATAGTTCAAATAACATCTACTTTACTAATAACATAAATTTCAAATAAAATTTAACATGACGACTTTCAAGAAGTCTATCAAATCCTTTACTCTTGCATAAATCTCTCAATAGCCTTAAAAACATAATAATATAGAACAATATACGCCTCTTTTAAAGCAGAATATTCGGTTCCTCCCACAAAATACATAAGTTCACTTGTGTTTGAATTAATATCACTAACATAATTCTTAGCCTCAAATTCACGATTAATTTCCCTTATCTGTTTTAAACTAAAAGTATGAGTAGACACTAATTTACTATCTCCTACACCAAAAGTATCTATAGTGTAGTCCTCTCTTTGAAGAATTTCTTCAACTTTAAATTCAAATGAATCAGAATTAATATTCAAAAAGCTCAATTTAAACCCAAAGTCAAAAATAAAGCCAAATTTATAATCTAATAAACTTGCTATTTTTGAGCACAATTTGATTTGCATAATAACCCGGCCTTCCAATTTGTCTAATATAAAATAATACGAATAACCGTTAACATCTTTAATAGAGTCAAAATAATTTTTAACATGAACACGGGTTCTAAACTTATTATCACTCAAGCGTTCATAACCTGAAATTTCTAAGCCTATTGCATCCTCTAAAGGCAGTATAAATTTTGATACTCCATCAAAATTACATGAACAAAATATAAAAATACAAATCAAATATAAAAAAATTTTATGATCTTCTTTCAAAAATTCCTCAATACAAAAATTTCCTCTTGCAAAAAAGAACACCCAGCTTAAAACACAGAAAACAATTTAGAATCTCTACAACATCATAACAAAATAATATAAAATATATTTAAGGAATGTAAATATGAAGTACTATAAGTGTGGTCTAATCTTTTTTTTAATGATAGGATGTAATTCCATTCCAAATGAAAATTTCAACTTCCATAATACAAACTATATATCAGGAAATGTAAATTATCAAGAAGATTCAGTTATAAGTAGAAACTATGACGATAAACTATCTATTGTAGGCGCTTATAATCCGCTAACAGAAGAAGAAAAATTTAAAATGGTAATACACATACAAAAGAAAGGTTTAAACTTAAATCCCAACACCAAAGACATTTTAATAAACAAAAGAAAATTCGATTATCAAAAATATAATGCAACAATAACTACAGAATCAATGTTTAACAAAAGCAAGTTTATAATTCATCCAATCAATTCAAGAGAACTGTTAACTAAAATACATGATACAAGTCAAGGTCATTACATTGATATAAATTTCAAGGATAATTTTAAACTAGAACACACAATTAAAATAGAAAAAGAATATATTTCAGAATTTCTAAAAGATTTTGACAAAGAAAAGGAAATCTCAAAAAGTTTTTTCGAAAAAAGAATAGAACAAAGAAAAAAAGAAATTGAACAAACAAAACTTAAAGAAGAATATGACGAATTTAACAAATACTATGTCTATAGTATGGAAATTCCTCATTTCTTTGAAAAACCAACTAGTTCAGAGGAAGATTATAAAATATTTATAATCTCAAACTATTATCCAAATGAAGACCTAAATATCTTATTTTTAAATATAACCTTATACTCTAAACAATGGTATCTATTGCATTCTATATACGATAACCATAACAAAAATCTAAAAATACAAAATTCAGAAAGAACTGAAACAGAAAATAATGAAATAAAAGAAACAATAAACATTATTTTAACTCCACAAGACATACTTCATATGTCAAGAGACATTGATAATAATTACATACTTAAACTTAAAGCTTATGGAGAAAAAAAAGACTTTGTATTTGAAATATATAAACCACTTCTCTTAAGTTTCTTAAAGGAAATTAACAATTCAATTAGAGCACTTCAAAAAGTATAAATACATTTTAAAAGGTGTTCTATAATTCAAAACCTTCTATAACTAAAGACTTTACTTTTTACTAGCATTTAACTAGAATGTTAGTAATATTTTAAAGACAAAAATCAAACGATGGGAGTTTAAAATGAGGCAAGAAAAGATCAGCAAAATGCCATTTAATAAAGTAGTTGATAGAAGATTAAAGGTATTTTGGGTAATTCAAAAATTACGATGCAACTATTTCCAAAATAATAGAAAGTATTCCTTAAAAAATGTGGTCATGATGGTAAATTCAATCTTAGAAAAAAAAGGATTCAAAAAAGTAACAAAAAGAACCATACAAAATGATATTAAAAATTTTGAGAAAATTGGACTACTCAAAACAGATTTTAATCCACTTGGAAAAAATAATGGCAGTTTTACTCATTACATAATCAATAAAACTCTTGAAAAGATAGCTAATAAAGCAATAAGCAAAGCTTACTTTATCGAAAAGAAAAACAAAAAAGTACAAGCAAGAAATAAAGCTACCAAAAGAGATAAACTAGAAGAAAAAAACCAAAAATTCAAAATTTCACATCAAATATTTTCACATCTTTTAAGTGAAAAAGAAGTTATAAATAATAAAAATAAGAATTCTAAGATGAAAACAATAGAAGACAAAGGAGAAGCATTAGAGAAAACCATTTTATACAAATATAAAGAAGTGCAGGAAAAAGATTTAAATGAAATGAAGGAAATTGTAAAAACAAAAGTAAGTTATAAAAACACACTATGGAACCTCAAAGATTTTATGGAAGAGTTAATAGAATATGAAGAAAGGGCTGTATTAAGTTTTTTCAAAAATACGCTCAAAAAAAAGAAAAATAAAATATGGTTTATGTCAAAAAGGAATACAAATACTGATTTTGACATGATAATCGGAGAGTTTAAAGACAAGAATAAGACAAAAAAACAAGAAATTTACAAAAATACAGTTCAAGTACAGAGTCCAAAAATGAACTACATAGATAATCCAAATGATATAAGAAGGGCAAGTGAATTGGTAACAAATATTATGAACTTAAGAGCTTTTAACTAGAGAAAAATGATGAAAACGGAAAGAGCAATACACGAACTAAAAGCAAAATTAATGGCAAGAAAGGTAGAATTGGAAAGACAAAATAAAAAATTCTTTAAAAAAATAGAAGAAAGAGAATGTAAAACGATGTATCACACAAAGATTTACAGCATGCTAAACAATTTTGAAGCAAGACCAAATAAAGGAAAATTCTGGCTATGTTTCAGAAGTGTTTTTGACCCTAATCAATATGAAAGCTTACATTTGTTTCATGTAAAAGAAGGAGATAGATTCATGGGAATTTATTATGGATTTACAAAGTTACCAAAACCGTTTATTATAAACTACGAGGAAAATGGAGAAAGAAAGACTAATAGAATAACCAAAGGATTTTATATTGAGTTCAGATTTAAAAAAGGAAGTGTTTTTTGTTATTTAAGAAGTCTATATACATTATTAAAAATAAAAAGTAAGGGAAAAAATTTTTACAATTCATTGTTAAGCAGAACTTTAAATTTGGAAAAAGAAGTTTATCAGTTCTATGGAAAAGAGTATAGTAAAGACAAGGGAATATTAAAATGGATAGAAAAAAACCAAAGATAATAACTGTAGCTTCAATTAAGGGCGGTGTTGGTAAAAGTACAACAGCTTTATTTTTTAGCAATATCCTCTCAAGTAAAAAGTATAAAATCTTACTAATTGATCTGGATCCACAAGCAAGCAGTACAAGTTTTTATATTAATCTTATAAAAAGCAAAAATATAGATATAAAAAAAACAAATATATACAGGGTGTTAAAGAAAGAGCTAGACATTGAAAACGCAATTATAAATATAAGTGAAAACATTGATTTCATAGCAAGTCATTTGACACTAAGTCAATTTAACGAAGAAAGTATATCTTTAAAAGAAAGTCTACTTAAAATATTTTTAAGCTATGTACAGATTAGATATAATTTTATTATTATGGATACAGCACCTACTCTGGGAAGTTTGCTTAATAATAGCTTAATAATTACTGATTACCTTATTATACCCTTACCAACCGATCAGTGGGCAATTGAAAGCTTAGATTTAATGACTAATAGATTGAGAGATATATTTAGAAGTGAATTACCAACATTTTATTTAATAACTAATTTAATAGAACGGCAAAATATAGACAAAGAATTAAAGGAATTTATTGAAAATGAATATAAGGAAAATTTCTTAGGAAGTGTACCTAAGAGAGATAACTTAAGAAAAACTATCTTTTACAGAGATAACTTTAACCCAAATGAAGATTATTATAAAGCTTATGAGGAAATATTGGAAAAATTTTTGAGCAAAATAAATAAATAGTTCTAAGTGGCACTACTTGTTCCAAACGGAACTACTCTAAATGAGGTATACAATGAGTAAGATTAGAAAAATAGAGATAGTTAGAAGAGGTGATTTAGAAACTTGTGAAATAAAGAAAAAAAACAAAACACGAGAAACAAGATATTTAGAATTGAAGGAAAAGCTTAAGGTTTTAATTAAAGAAGAATCTTACAATAAAATAGAGACAGCTAGAATATTAAAGGAAATTAATGAAAGCAAGTACTATGCTATTGACGGATACAAAAGTTTTACAGGGTTTATAAGGGATTATAAAATAGCTAAGACTTCTGTATATAGGTATATTAAGCTAGTAGTGGGTATTGATAGTGGTAAAATAGATTATGATTTAATTTTAAATAGAGGAGTGGATTATGCCATTAAGGTGCTTGAAAACGGCAATATTGTTAGTAGAAGCAATGTCAACTCTTTAAAGCCTTTAAGGTTTCAATTGGATGATGAAGAGTGCTTTCTTTTTTATAAATCTAATATAAAATTTGCTAGTTTTTTGCTTAAGGAAATCTATAAGAATGAGAAGGAATTTTTTTATAAAATGCAAAACAAATATAATACTTTAAAGAAGGATAATTCAGTTTAATCGCATAAAAACTATAAAAAAGACTTTACAAAAAAATAAAATAGTTTATAATTATTCTATAGACTGAGATTTAAAGTCTCACTCTTATTGTTTGATTAGAATAATATGTTGGCTACCCTACGGTAGCCTTTGTCATTTTATGCAATTTATAGGATTTTCTTTTAACAGATCTGTCACTTGTAAAGTGTCTTGTTCTCATTTGATTTTTATGCAACTTTAACTTTTGCCTTAATATTTTTTATGTTTTATATATACTCATGATAATATCAATCTATACTAGATATCAATTTATATTGAGTATTATTTTAATCTGTATACAGTATGAATCTAAACTTAATACTAACTAAATATAAATTTAGAATGTATTTTTGTTTATAACATTTATAATTTAGTTTTTATATTATTTTTGTGGAGGATGTGATAAATATAATTCAAATTTTTACTTATAGGCTAGTAAAAGACCTATGATTAGTAATCAAGTTTATTTTACTACTAACTTTAAGTCTTTTACTTTTTTTGAGCGTATTTTTTTTCAGTTGCATCAAGCATAGATAAAAAATCTATCAGTTTAGATTTGTTAATTTCTACTTCTTCTAAACCAATTTGAATTTTAATATGTTCTTTGTTGTAAAGGTGTTCTTCTTCTTTTAGCATTTTCTCTAAAATAATCTTGTTGAGACTAAAGGAAGAATAGTTAATCCAGCTTCCAATAAAAGCATTATTGTTATATTCATATCTTGTTTTGCCTTCTATTTTAGTTCCATCTGCTAACTTTAGTGGAGTTTGCTTTACTATACTGTGATTTCTGAACTTAGCGTATAAGAATATTTTAGTTATCTTGTTTTTATAGTCAAAAACACCTTTTAGTTCACAGTTTTTGTTTAAATGTTGATATACTCTTAATTTGCTATTAAATTCATCGTGTTCTAGCTTTAAGGAGGAACACGATGCAAATAAAAGTACTAAAAATACCTTTGTTAATTTTGAATTTTTAAAAGAAAATGACACATTCCCTCCTTTTAGTATCATGTTTAATACATAGTATATTGTTTACAAGTTTTTGTAAATGGATTTTAAATAATATTTTTGAAAAATTAAGATAGTAATTTATCATTAGAATTTAATTAAATATTAGTCCTTGTAAGTATAGTTGATTTTATTTGATAATAATATTTACCACAATTATGATTATTTTTATTGTTTATGCAATGAGTATAAATGTAAAGATTCTATGCTAAAGTGGGTATATAAATTTAGATATGGTTCTAGGTTTTTGATAGTTGAAGGTAAGAATCTAAAAGTACTCATGTATTTCAGATATTTATAAAAGGGTGATAGTCTTAATTTTGATTGCTTCGAAGGTTTATATATTTTAATTAAAGTATTTTCTTAATAATATTTTGTGCATATTTGAATATATGTTAAATTGGTAGTTTTTTAGTAGAGATATAAATCTTTTTAAAGTATATAATTCAATGTTTGTGTGTATTACCATAAGAATATATTTATTATTTTTGTCTTCTGAGTTTATGTTAACATTGCGCAAATAATTTGTTTAGAGTTATTATTATTTATATAATTTATAGGAAGAAATACAACATGTGAATAATAATCTTATTCTTTACTAATGAATTTTGTTTTGTAGGTGTTAAGTTCTATTGATCTTTTATTTGAAAATTTGAGTTGTTTGCAGCAGATCTCAGGTTTTGAGTATATTTAACTTTAGTATTAGTTTAATTATATTTGGAGAAACTAATCTTTGAAATATTTGCATATATAACCGAATTTATTAAGAAATTAAAGGAGATTAGAATTTATAAAAATAAAGTAACTTTGAGAGAAGAGTTTTTTTCTTTAGATATCCATTTATGTAATCATATATTAAACTTCAAATAATTAACGGATTGTTTAAAGACTCTTGAAAGCAAATTTCATCATAGGAGGTTATTATTAAGAGGTACGATCTCTCTCAGTATGAATTTCTTTATACTTTTTACTTAAGAGAATGTTTCTTTGGAATGATGGGATTCTAATTGATTTAGATATAATTAAATCTTTAATAAAAAATAGAAGAATACTTTAATGGAATGATAAATGTATTAGTAATAAATTTATTAAGCAATCTGATTTTGAAGGGGAGATTGCCAAAAGACAATTCCTATTAAAAATAGCGTAGAAAATTTATATGGGAAAGTGATTTTTCGATAATATTAATTTGTACATGTGTGGAGTAATTGTCTATTTAAAAAAGTAAATGGGATGTATAATTTCTAAATCTTGCAGAGAGATTTTTATTATCTGAGATAATTTCAGTTGAGTATTTGGATTTTAAATTGTTTTATAGTTGTAGTATACTAATTCTTGATAAAAATATTTGTCAATTTTATTATTAAAAGACAACAATATTTTATTTAATAATTTTGTTGTTAAATTCTTGAAAATTGAAATTTTTGGGCTAATAATGATAGTTAAAAGGAGGCACAAATAATGAAGAAGAATACATTAAGTGCAATATTAATGACTTTATTTTTATTTATAGCTTGTAATAATTCAGGTTCAGAGGATAGTCAAAATTCAGAGGGTAGTCAAACTGGAGGAGCATCTGGACAAACAAAAAAACAGGAAAAGGCTATTGACTTAGCGGCAGTAAGTAAAAAAATAGAAGAGATCAGTGCTTTTATGGCTAGTGTTAAGAAAGTTGATGGCTTAGTTGGTTCAATAGGTGAGCTTGCAAAAGCTATTGGGCAAAAGATTACGGGAAATGGTATTGGAGCTGATGTTGGTAAGAATAGCTCATTACTTGCAGGAGTGCATCAAGTAGTGTTAGATGTCGGAGCAAGAGTATTAGAGTTAGAAAAAGTAGGTAGCAAGTTTGGTGAAGCAATTAAAGGGAAAATTGCTACTGTAAAAGAGAAAAATGTTGCATTTTTGAATAAATTGCGGGGCGAAAATGTTGCGCTTGGGGTAGCAGCAGGAGCAGCTCTTGATGACGATGCAAAGAAAGCCATACTGGTATCTCATAATGACAAAACCAAGGGAGCTGACGAACTTGAGAAACTAAACAATGCAGTGGAGGATTTAGTAAAGTCTACTGAAGAAGTATTAGGGGCTTCAATTAAAGAACTTACATCACCTAGTAAGGTTAAATAAGTTTAAATTTTATTATGGAGATTATCTTTAATCAAGTAAGTAATTAGTATAAAATAAAGTCAATAAATAAGGCTAAGGCATAGTTCTTTGGCCTTATCGCTATTTTTATTTTTTTGTTTTTATGTAGAGTAGGGAATTAGGTTGTGTTATTTTAATGGTTGTAGTAATTTTTTTCTAAATTTGAGATATAATATTTTCTTATTCTTTAATACTTAAAATCTACAAGTAAGGTTTATATTTTATGTATTTTGCATTTTTTAAGTTTAAAGTGATGTAGCATTATGGATAAATTTAATGAATAATTATTTATAAAATTGAGTATATACTGAGTGGAATAGGCTATATGTTTATATGATAGAAATCATTGAATTGAGTTTAATAAGTGTAAATATTATTAGTAATAATTATTCTAATAAATAAAAAGTAAGAGTCTTTTATTATTTTTATTCTATACTATTAAATAGTTAAAATAGAGAGATGATATCACTGTTGTTTCTTTATGTTTTTTGTTACTTTTCTTTGATATTTTTCAATTTGATAATCAATTTATTATGAAGATTATATCTATCTTTTTGTATGAATCAGTAACTTTTCCTATCAGTAGCATTGTATTTGTTTTTATATTCTATGATATATCAATGTTTCTATAGAATTCGTTCTATTTAGAATTGAATCAAATGTTTATGAGAGTTGTTTTCTAGTATTTTTACTTCTACTTTTGCAATGAACTCTTTATTGAACTTAAGAATGTTTCATCTATTTTAATGGCTTATGCTTAGATTCTAGTGAGAGAGGAGAGTAAAAGAGATACCAGAGGAGAATCTATTAGTAAATGAGTCTTTATCGGGAAGATTAATATCATAATTGGTGGCAATAGCAGCGTAGGATTTAAGTTGAGGCGTAAGAGAGTAGTAGAGTATGCTTCTTATTTGAAAGGGAATCATCCACTCGTAAGCAAAAGAGAATAGATTGCTTAAAGCAAAAATAGCATGTTGTTGGGGAGTATCATATTCTTTGGTAAAGATAACCCCAAACCCCCCAACACTAAAGAAGCGATTGTTACTAGAGAAATTTTCTATGTGAATAGTGTTAACGGAGGTAAAGTTTTTGGAATAGAGTTTGTATTGAATGCCCAAGCCACTCTCAGCTTCTTGAGTTATAGCATAAGCTTTAATTTCGTCAATCTTGTTTTGAGTTTGAAAGAAAAGTTTAGTAACAAGACCAATGTCTTTGTTTCTAAGATCAACCCCAAAACTTATTTTAGCAAAAAAATCAGCAAAGTAAGAAAAATCAAGATAGTTCTCAAGTAAAAGTAGTCCTCCATAGGAGTAGAGAAAAGCAGAGGAGATGAACCCCCTGTAATTATATGGCTCATAGGCTACAGGAGCGGGTCTAGTTTGCCTTACAAGAAGATGCAGAGTATTTTGTGTTAAAGCACCACCCCAGTTGCCATAAAGTAAGTTTTTAAAGCCAATGCCAAAATCAATATGACCAAAGTAGGATGAATCTTTTATTAAGGTAAAGGGGAAGAAGTATAAAGCCCCCAGTTCAATAATATCAGTCCTAGTTTGAACCGCAATAGGGTCATCTTTATAACCTCTGTAGGTAAAAGAGTGAGTTTCTATGTTAAGAGTAAAGTTGTACTTAGATTCAAAAGTAAAGACGATAGAACCACTACGAAGGTCATCAAAGAAATCACTAAAAGAAAAGCCATAGCTATCATTTAAAAGCTCAATATTGTATTTATCAACCCCGTCATTCCTGTGTTGAAATAAATGATTGTAAGAATAAGAGTTAGGGACAACTACTAGAAGAGAGAGAATAGCCGTCATAAGTTTTATGAGATGCATTTATTAAAATTTTACACCATTTATAAACACAAATAAGAACTTTCGCTCTTTTAAGAAGCTTATTTATTTCTAATAAGCTTCATCTTAACAATCAAAATAGCCTTTGTAAAGGAGTCTTTTCTTTAGAATGAATTGTGTTTAAGAGGAGGAGAGTTAGAAAAATGATTTTTGTGTAGAAAGGATAGAAGATAAAAGCTCTTTTCTATGTTTATAAGTAGATTTAAAATTAATGCCTTTCTCTTTAAGCTTAACCTTAAGGAATGCATTAAGATTATGTAGTGTATTTTTATGAGTAGCAAGATTGTTGGCGGAGAAGAAATCCTCTATAAGAAGAGCAATAGTGTGCTTAACAAGAGAATTACTAGCTTTATAAAAAGCAAGATTAGCTTTATTAATCCTTAGGGGAGTAAATGAATTAATATGTAGTATTATCTTAGCAAAACTTTCTATAACAGGTTTTCTAACCAATTGAATGTTGTTGACAGAGGCATTCTTTTGAGCTAGTGAAGTGCTTTGAGAGAGAATTAGAGAGTATATTTTCTCTAAAGTCTTTGTAGTAATATTAGAACGAAGTACTTTTTTAAGAATTCTATTAAGTTCCCATGCATTATAGTGAGGGTAAGGATTTTTAAGATAAAGTGCCCTAATAGAATGAACAACCAGTTTAGGATCAATTAAAGTATGTCTTATAAATTCTTTACTATTAGTTATCTTGTAAATGATAGTATTATTACTTTTTTGTTTAAGTATAATCTTATCATTCAGATGAGCAAGAGGAATACCAGTTGACATTATAATACCAAGTAGATTATGTTTAATATTGCCAGACTGAATTAAAGCAGTAGCTAATAGAATGAATTCACTAGAATTGACGCTAATAATATCAGTAGAATGCTTTTTAGTAATATTCTTTCGTTTCTTTGTAAAGAGATGTAAAAAATTAAACATTTATATACAATTATATACACTAACATGAGTAAAACAAGAGTAGGGACGCTTTTGCTTTTTTGAGGGGGCGCTTTGTGCAAGATTATATTTTTATGAGTTGCCAAGTGCTTTTTTATAGGAACCTTTTTGTATCTTTAGGGACGCGGATGTATTTATATAAGGAGCATTGAATAAAAGAAATATACTATTAGCAAATTAATA
>NZ_CP028888.1 GCF_003606285.1 Borrelia turcica IST7 | reverse complement strand
TGCATTCCAATAGACTAGTTGCTGTCTGGTCTCTGTTGAGTATTTTAATTCTTGTTGTGGAATAAAGTGTAATCCGAACTTTTCAAGAGCAAGTGGTTTTAAAAAGCTATCCCCCCCTTCTTTTGGTACCGTTTTATAATAAAAATGATAGACTGAGTCTATGTTATTATTCTTGTCTTGAGGCTCTACTTTACAAATAATGGTGTAATTGCGTGCAAGTGCTGTTAAGAATTCGTTTAGTGAAGAGCATGTAAATGCCCTATTAATTTTAGTATTTGTGATATTTTTAGGCAGGTGTAATTCTTCATTGCCCTTAAATACCGTACTTATAGCCTCGCCTATTGACTTGCCCTTAAAATTAATATTTCGCTTTATAAGGGGTGAGTTTATAGAAGTGGGGTCTGCTGGTTCTCTAAATATGCTATTAATCTTGTAATTTAGAATAGAATTTGTAATATCATAATCAACACTAAAATCTCTTGATAGATAATCTGTATCCATTGGTGTGTGAATAAGTCCGTTTAGTAGGAAGTGATACTCATTAGAATAAGCAAGCTTTTTATAGCTAATCTTAACAGCATCATGGAATTTGATATTAAGTTGTTTGTTCTCATTAAAGGTTTGTGGAACATTATATATCTTAAGTGAACCTGCTTTATAAAGCATACCGCTTTCTGTCCCATAATTATTGCCAATAGTGAGTTCTATGTAAGCTTTAGAGAGAGCCGTATCAATTGTAAGCTTTGGCTTAGAGGCTATTATGTAGTTAGTATCATCATAATTATAAAATTCAATTTTAAAATCGTATTTAACCATAACTGCTTCTCTTATTCAAATTCAAAATCTTCTAGGTAGCCAACTTCAATCTCTTCTATGCTTATTGATACATTGTATGTCCCCTCATATTCCGTAGGGCGTGATACAAGACGCGGGATTTTTGTGTAGGGGATATATCCTGTAAGTGGTGAAAAGAATGAGAAGGGAACACCTGCTTTAACACGCTCTTCTAGTTGTTTTCTAACTAAACTTTTAGTTTCCCTAAGTATTGCATTAAGTGCAGGGATTCGCTTTAATGACTCGTCAAAAATGATTTTTTCATAAAAACTAGTCAAAATTCCTTCATTTAGAGTAATAGTATATGGTTTGCCATAGATATTATAACTAGCATTTTGTAAGTTTCTAGTTACAGGATTTATTACAGGATAACTAGACCCGTCCTGCCCTGTTGATATTTCCATGTATTCATTTGTAGCTGAAATTAGGAATAATTGTGGAATAAAACCTAGTCCATAAAAATCAAGACGCGGATAGAGCGCCATCCAATTACTTCCTCTTCCAAATAACAGTATGATTTGATTACATATTTCTAAGATAAGTTTTGAATTTGCCTTAATGAATGTATATGCCTTCTCTCGCTCTAGTTTAAGCTTAGCGTTTTCGGTATCATCCGCACCCCATTTAGCATCTTTAATGATATCTAGGAATTTATCGGGGTTTGTTACCTTTTTAAAAAAATCAAAACTCATCTTTTCTCCTTAAAATTAACTTCTACCTATGCTATCTTTAAGCGTAGTTTTACTTAAAGGAAACCTTGTGTTAAGTTGTTGAGTAGCATTTGATACGGCATTTGTAAAGTTACTAATAGCTGTAGTGGTGCTAGCAAGTGATTTATTGATTCCTTCTGTATTAATATGGCTTATATCCTTACTACTGCTCTTAGTCATACCATTTTGTAGTATGTCCTCTGGCGTCTGCCCTTGCTCTCTTGCCTTTTGCCATTGTGAGTGAATAATATCATCATCGCCTTTAAACTTAAGATAAGCATCAACTTCTGCTTTATTAAGTTTGCGCTTTTCAACACCACCCATGTAACCTTTTGAGTGTGATTTAACATAGTAATCATCACCCTTCTTTTCTACCGAATTGTCAATGAAATCGGGAATATACTCTTGTGTTGTTGAATAATTACCTAATGGTTTTATTTTGTCATATATATGTTTCTTCTTCTTTAATTCTTGTTTGCGATATTCTTTAAAAGATAGGTTTTCTTTTAGTTTCTCTTTTTGTATTTGGTTAGCCTCATACCAATTTGATGTGGCTTTTATTGTGGCTCCTGTTTTGTGTGCTATAAAGTCACTTGCTTGAGCCTGCTTTTCTGCTGTAAAATAAGACGCCTTACTTATGTTTTTGTGCAAGTCAAGTTTTTCTTTAACGCCTTCTGTATTTGCAATTTTGCCTTTAAGTAATTGCATTACAAGAGCTAAGTCCTCTTCAATAAGAGTGGTACCCTTTTGACTTGTTGCATACTTACGTTCTCTATCCTGTAGGCCTAATTCTGTATACCTACCACCCTTAGCGCCCAATTTCCGTGCTATTCCATATAACCCGCTAAGTTCACCCCTACCTAATGATTCTACTATGTTAAAAGCTTCTCCTATGTTTGCATATTGAGTTTCTACTAAACTTAAAGCCAACTCTATTCCCTTGAGTGTAGCATTAGTAGTATTGCCTCCTCTTAATGCATACATGTTCTCTAGGTTAAGAGAACCTGCTATTATTTCGGCTTCGCTGTTAAAATCAATACCCCGTTGGTTCATTTGCTTAATAATTTCAAAATTAATGCTCTCTCCCTGAGTTAGTTTGGGCATTTTGTTAGGATTAGCTTTATAAAGTTCACGAAGAGCGTCAAAATTCCTTCCGCCTCTTTTAATATGAGCATGTGCTTTACTCATATCTCTATTCTTGGTAGCTGAAAAGCCGTCTTTAAGCCCGCTTGTTATGAAACTTGCCATATTACTTATAAGATTACCTGTAATATTAGCCATAGTTTGTGTTAAAAAGCTTGTATTTTTCTTCAATTTAGCGATAGCTTTAGAAAATTCACTAGTAGCTATGCCATTCTCTTTAAGTTGTTTAAGTCTCTTTTTGTAGTATTCACCCTCTGTTTGTCTGGCTCGCTTCTCACCCTCTTCGCGTGCTTGCTCATAGCTTAATCCACTTCTCATAAGCCTTGAAGTTTCTTGAAAAGTTTTCTTAATTCGCTTTTCCTCTTCGCGTCTAATTCTATTCTCTTCCCTATCCTTGAATCGCTGTGCTTGTTTTTGCCCCCGTAGGTTATCCTGTTCTTGTGTCATTCGTTCTTTAAAGAATTGACTCTCTATATCACGGTCTGCTTTAAGTCTGTTAACTTGTGTATTAGCCCGCTCGTCCGCTTCTTTTAGCTTACTCTTCTCCTCAACCTCTATTTCCTTAAGGCTACTTTTAAGTGACTTAGCGTGTACTTTTGTTTCCGCTGTAGTGGGTGTTGATTCAAGTTGCTTAAGCTCTTCTTTAAAGGACGCCTTCTTAAAGGCGTATGCTTGCTTTATTGCCTCCTTCTCTTCAATTAAATTGCGCTTTACAAGATTAATTTGATTGCTTTTTGTATTAATGCCAACTCTTAGGTCTGCTATAGATTTTGTTTTAAAATTTTTCTTAAGCTCATCTAGTCTATTTTTAAAATAAGCACTATCAATTCCAATACGCGCGTCTGTTTCTATTTCATTAATATCTTCGATAATTTGTTTATGAGCACTATCCGTGTTCGCTCCTATATTTACTGTAATAGGAATAGTGAACTTGTCTTTATTATCGTCTTCTGGCATATTTTTGCTTCCTGAGGCCTTACTAGAATGGAATCTTATTAAGTATAAGGTTCCATTCTTCATACTCTAATTTTAAAAGGCATGCTTTTCTTATGAGCCTAAAATCCTTACCATCAAGTTGTTTGATTTGCTCTAAATCATTACAGATACCTAAAATTAGAGGCAAAATATATTGATTGTCTTTTGACTTTAATTCCTTATCAATAAATTGTTTGTATTTATGGTAAATATGTAAAAATGAAGAGTTTTTATTTTGACTGCTCATTCAAATTGCCTAAAGTATTCATATTCATTAAATTTGCTACATAAGAATAATTCCAATCCTCATTAATATAGTCGTATTTATTTAAGTTAAGCTTAGAGTCAAAAAATCCTTCTATGTATACAAGTTTAGGTAACCGCTCTGTTTGTGAATTCTCAAAAATATCGTAATGTAGCTTATATATAAGCAAAAATAAGTCTGTTTTATATATTTCTGCAAACTTTCTATCTTTATCTAAGATTTCACCATAAAGATATTTAAAAAATGAATCATATAAATCATGTTGAAATGAGCAAATCATATGATTAAGAACAAGTTCAAATTTATTCATATCACGTAGGGTATCTAGTGTGTTATCAAATCCTAAAAGCATATCCCATTCATACATTGACATAGTCTTTAATTCAAATTTAATATCGCCACTCTTAGTTAGTATTACTAATGAATATCTCATAAAAGCTCCCTAATTATTTGTCTATAAATTCTGTCGTGCACTTGATTGCATTAAGAGTAAATGTGACCTCTGCTGGCTCTTCGGGGTTATATGAGAGTTCATTATAGCTTGTAAAGAATGCATGCTCTGTTGTAATCTTAACACCGCCTTCTTTATCAAGAAAAGTTAATGGTTTATAATTGTCTTCCGGTCTCTGGTCGCCATTTTCTTGTGCATGATAAAATGCCATTAATTTTTTGTAGTCATAACTGTTTTTACTTACCTCTAATTCGATGATATAAAAGTTAGCTTCTTGTTTTAGAAAAAATGCCATATCACCTAAATTGGATGTTTTAGCAATCTCATTTTTCCCCTTACTTATCTTAATTCGTCCGTGTTTAAATTCATGCTCATTGAAAATAAATACAGAGTCTTTAAAGTTTTGAAAACTAGTGTGTCCATCGTATGCCATTTACTTATCCCCCTTAAAAATTGCATTAATATCTTCGGCTGTAATCTTAAGTTCTACGGTATTAAGGCTATGATTGTATTGAATCATAACACTAAGAGACATTCTAAGAGCGTTATCAATAGGCTCTATTTTGAATTTGATATCGCTAAAAGAGAAAATAAGCCCGTTATCCTTAAATCGTTTAAATAGTACCTCTAGTGCTGAAGTGTATACATTAGGACTTGCACCCTCTAGTTGAATCGTGCTTAGTTTAGAGTTACTTCTGTTATTAGCGTTCCATATTCTTATAAGCTCTTCGGTTGCTTTATTTTTTATATAAGCATAAGTAGCAATCTCATCAATGGGACGTCCTGCAAGGTCAACACCTTCCTTAATAGCAAGTATTCCATCATATCCTGTCTCATTAAGAAGAGTATAGAAGTTAATATTACTACCCCTAAGTGAGCTAATAAGCTCTGTGTCTGTGATTATGGGTTCTGCTTTAATTCTTATCCCATAAGGATTGGTTGCATGAAACATGCTAGCCTGATGTAGGTATTGTGATATAAATTTAATATGTGTATTATCATATTCACTCGCACCCTCTTTATTAGTAGTTTCCTTGTTATAGAAAAGAATAAGATTTTCTAATTGCCTGCCTTTCTTACTCTTTAGTGCAGTTGGTAAATCACGGCTTGTCTTTGAGAAGACAATAAAGTTATTTGGGTTTACAAGAGAGGTAATATCTGTTGTGTTCTTATCTTCACAAGGATTTACGAAGCAAACAAATGGGTGTAGGTTCACTTTAAGATAAGCTTTAACTTCCTTAATGTCTTTAAAAAGCAGGATATCAAGTGATTTAAACCCGCCTTCATCAAAATAATCCTTAACTGCTCTTGTTAGCAAACCCCGCTCATTCTTAGCTGTTTGTTGTTTGCTCTGGTCACTTGAAATACTTGATATCATCTTAAGGTTTAAAATATCATCCTCATAAGCTTGGCTTGTAAGCATAAGCGCTACCCCGTCTAATACTTCACTTTTAAATATTAATAGCGGTCTATAGTAATTTATAACATTCATTTGTAGCGCGTTATCAACTAAATTGACCTTAATTGTATCTTGTGGCATACTTTAACCTCCTTTTACTTTTGTGTGCTAGTTATCTTCTCTTCGATAACCTGAACATTAACTTTTGTTATAATATTGGTAGAGATTGCCTTATTGCTGTATTTACTCTTAACTGTAATGGGGTCTTTTAATGCAAACCGTCCAATGTGTCTTAGGATATACTTAAGCCTTAAGACATACTCCTTATCTACTGCCTTGCTAAATTTGAAGATATTTGAATTGTTATGTAGGAATGAATTGTACTCTTGATATATTAAAGTCATTCTGTTAAGTAAATCAATTTGGTTTACCGCATTCTCTTTTGTTATAAAGCATATAAAATACAGGCTTATCATAAGCTCATATTCATTAACACTATCATAAAAACCCCCACTTCTAAGTTCACGATTACCTAACCTGCCATAATCTATAACCTTTATGGCTACTACATCACTACTGTTTGTATTAATATCTTCTAAGTAGGGGTGATTTATTATATTGATAAGCTCAATACTTATCCCCTGCTTCTTCTTTAATGCAACAGCAAACATTTCTAAAATTTTTAAAACATATACCTGTGTTTCGTGCAAGTCTATTAACATGTTGAATCTTCTCTTGTTATATGCCTGTATTCAATCGAATTTATCATCCTACCCGTATCAACTAATGGTGTGTCTGGTGTACTGCTTCCCTTACGCCTCTTAGCCTTAATTGTCCTATCTAGTAGCTTAGGTGTAACCCCTTGACTTAAGACGAAATCTTTATAAAGTGCGATAAATATGATTGCTATCTTCTCTAGTGCACTACTAATGCTTTTCTTATTAACGATTGCATCTTTTATTAAAGTGTTAGTTACTTCACGAAACTCTTGAAGATTAAACACCTTGTAAAGGTGGCTTCTTCTAACTAGATTACTAGTACCAAGTTCATGAAATTTTGCTATACTTGCAATCTCGCTACTAAACCAACCAATCTCTATACCATACTCTTTATATGTTGTCTTTATTCCCATACTTCTTCCTTTATAACCATTTCTAGTAAAGAGATTCCTATCCTTTTATGCATACGAATAGAATCAACTAAATAAAAGCATCCATTAATGCTTATCCTGTCGCCTCTTTTAATATCTATGCTTAAGTCTGCTGTGTAGACCTTAAGATAAGATGTTGGGTCTTGGCCTCCTATGCTTAAAAGATTATCTAGTTCCACTACACTTAATGAGGATATGCTACCTGTAAAATTTACAGGATTTTGCGCGTAAGCTTGCTCTACCGTTTTATATGCATCATTTTGAGATACGCTTCTCTTGTAGAGAAGTAATTCTTGTTTAAAGTGATTAATAACTCTACTAGTAGAAGCGCTAAGCCTTGTAAGTGACAGGCTCATTATATTACTCCTAATGGTTTTACTCGCTTGTATCCCCTTTTGGTTAAATCATCTAATAATTCATTAAACTCGTTGCAAAAATCCTTAGAATCAATCTCCTTATTGCGTGCTGGGTCTGAGTATTCTACTGCAAGTTCACCCAACTTTTCCGATTTAATTCGATTAAATGTAAAGGAAGTAAGGGTACCCTTTTTAATAAGTTGGCAAGCTACAAAATAGTAGACTAAAAGAAATGACTCATTTGAAGAGAGTAGAGTGGGTTCTACTCTCTTTGCCAAGAGAATATCTTCTAGTAGATGAATATAAGTCTTAAGGTTTTCTATAGACAGGATTTCTGCATTAAGGCTTAAAAGCTCTAAAATACGTCTATGAATCTCATCAATACTATTTGTAGTTGCACTCATACTTAAGCGTCCCCTATATTAAGTACAAGCATTGTCTTATCATGTGCCATGGTGCTTCCAATAACAAAATCAATATAACTTGTTTCCATATCATTAGACCTCTTCTCAACAAACTCATTAATTATTGGTGGAAGTCCTTCATTTATGAGTAATAATTCCGGTTTATGAGGAAATATTATTATCTTGTCTTTAAGTAGTGGTGTTGTTCTAATTTGTGTAGGATTTCCATTATTAATGCTTGCAAGGTCGTCTAGTAGCATGGTCTTATACTTAGCCTTGCTACCATTCTTGTCGTAAGTATTAAGCTTAAGGCTAGTCTGGTTATCCATTAGTACCATTATTGGTGCATAAGCATATTCCTCTAGGTTCATTTCTGCAAGTCCTGCTTTAAATACTTCAATTATCTTCTCTGGTGAATTAATATTAGACTTGTCAACGCTTTTAGTAATTTGATTTGGTGTATTAATAAGCCCAAACATATTTGGTTTTCCCTTAATATCATTAAGCAAAATCTTCTTGTGCTTACCGTCCTTATCAACTGAAATGTATCCTAGAAGGAAAAAAGCTGTTCTTATTTTATCAATAAGCTTGTGTGCCTTTATGTATGCTTCCTTGAAGGGTAATATATTAATACTAGGGTCGCCTATGTAACCATTTCTAGTATATTTATCCTCCGCGCCTCGTCTTAAGTGATTAAATGCGTATTGTAGCCTTAGGAAACTTGTTTGTGTTGTGATACTTCTAAATTGAATATTAGACACAACATTAGTCCCATTAGACACTGCGGTAGGTGTATCCTCTACAAATGCTTCCCATTTAGTTGTCTGGAAATGCCCCGATGTTATATCTGTATTAATTATCTGGTTAGGTGTAAACCATTTATAAAACTCTGGTTCATCAACAAAACCCTCTTCTAGTACTTCTGCAACTTTTCTCGCATAGTAATTATCATCTAAATATGACATTTAAATATTCTCCTTGTTTTTATTTTTAGATTTAGTTTACTTTTGGTGCAACAAATCCATTAAAATCAACCTCTACACCATAAATACCCTTCTTATCACTAAATTCAAATGAATCCTTAACTGCAGTAGCATGCGCATAAGTATGACGATTCTTTACAGCTTTTTCTAATATCCCCTTATCTGAAAAGGTAAGCTTATCACCTGCTTTAATGCTTCCGTTAGCGCAAACAAAATGCCCTTGACACACTGTTCTTACCACATGTGCTACCTTTAAGTACTCATCAACATTAATGCAAACACCATAAAGCTCATCACCACCGCCTGCCTCAACTTGTTTCTCATATTCTGTGTCATAAACTAGCTTTACACCCATTTTGTGGCAAAATCCCTTATAAGGTAATGCTTCTATTCTTGTCTTAGGGTCAACTCTAGTTGATGCATAACTTGCAAACTGTTTATTCTGGTTAACAAAATCATTCTCTAAGTTTGTTGTTGGTCTAATCTCACGCTCGCCCTTACTTTGAAGTAGTGATATTGCATCTTGTTGCTTACTAGTAGTCTTAGCCTTCTCTTGTTGTAATTGCGCCTCAAGGCTACTCTTTTCTTGTTGTAATTTCTGAATTTGTTTTTGCAACTCTGTTGTGTCTGTTGACATAATTTAATCCTCCTTTTTTTGTGGTTTTAAGATACTTGCTTTTCTCTATTTTCTCGCCTTTGCTTCCAATAATTTAGGTTTGCATACTTAAAATCATCTTCCGCTAAAAGATTAGCTCCATCATTTGAAAAACTCTTAAACTCACTATTCTCACTTCTTGTTAAGATACTATTTAGTGCTCTTTGTGAGTTGTATCTATTTTGTCTATCTCTTATATGAGCCTTAGCAACCCTAAATAATTGTCCTAAAAGTTCACTCCCCTTTTTAACTTTTTCTAAATCACTAGTCCCTGCTATTGCTATAATAGTCTCTTGTGGAACATACTTTTTAACTAATGCCTTAATCTGAGCATCTACTATCTCATCGGTATGATACCCTTGCAGCTCTAGTTTTTCTGTATTAAAGTGACTAGCTAAGTTCTCTTCTGCTAGCTTACTAACCTCACTAATAAATTTAGCCTTATCTGCAAGCTCTTTTTGTGTAAGTTCTCGCCTCTCATTTGAAGCAATTTCCCTTGCCACTTGCTCATCAATTGACGGCTTTTTGTAAAAATTAGTCTGTCCTTCTTTACTTGCAACAAGTTGTTGCTTAAACTCACGAAGTGTATCCATAAGGCCTTGATACTCTTCTCTTGTAATGCTAGCTTGAGTATCACTAGCTACTAAATTACTAGTAGTCTTATCATCATCCAAATGGGCTGTCTCCTTGCTACTAGCCTGTGTTGTTGGAACCGTGTCCACCATTTTCTACCTCCTTCCATTGTTTTCTTATTTACCCAATATCGGTAAGTTGCTCTTAATGTATTCTGCCTGCTTCGCACTTACCCTTGGGTCTGCCTCTAGGTTTAGGTATTTTGTATATGCATCAATGAACAATGTCTCTTGTGCTATACGCTCTTCTGTGTTTAATACCTCAATATCATTAAACTTCATATCAAGATTGTAGTGTGTGTTAAGCTTGCTATTAACAGCAATCTCTACCGCCTCTTGTACCCCCTTTAAATAATCATAGTAATTAGTCCTATCACCCTTCCCGTCACTACCCAACCCCTTAACTTGTTCATTAAAGCTACGAGTTAATGGTTCCTTAGTATCCGCCCCTATTTTTGCTTTAACTAATTCAAATGCATCCTTTAAAAATGCAAGGTCATACTTTACTATCTCTAGGCTAGCATTCTCATTTGATGTGTAGAATATCCCTTCATTGTGTAACTTATTCTTGAGTTTCCCTAACTCTCTCTCTAAAGCCTCACTTGTATGTTCTAATGAGTGAATCCTGTTATTTATAAGCCTATTATTGCTAGCTGAATTTAAAAAGTTTAAAAAGTGGTTTTCCTTATTACCTTGTCTAAGCTTAGTTGCCTCTACTCGTATCTCTTCTATTGTATTCATAAGGTCAACTAGCGTTTCATCCTTATAGTGAAGGAAATTAAAGTTGCCTATTCGCTTGCTTATTTGTCTGTAAATATCTTCAAAAAGCTCAAATCCTGTGATTAGTCCTTGTGAGTAGACCGGAACAAATTTATCCAAAATTATATCGTAATTCAGATACATAATGAGTCTGCTCTTATGTATCTGAATATTGCTATCCCTGCCTCTCCTATCACCACTCTCTTCGTAGACATTCCTAACATATTCAATGTAAGGTTTGTCTAGTTTGGGATTATTATCTACTATTTTTCTAGGCTCAAGGAATACAAATCCCGTAGGTGTGTCCTTATTAACACCCCTCTTAAGGTCGTCGTCAATTCCATTAGTTTGGATTAAAATGTATCCAAACCCGTAAAACCTATGACTTATCATAGCCTGACGCAACGCCTCTTTAAGCTTAACCTTTAAATTCTTAAGTAAAAGTATCCTTGCCTTACTGTCTACCTGCCCCCCTTCGTCTAAGAAGTTAAGTGCAATCCCATTCTTTAGTGCATCCTCTGGTGTGCTTTCAATATAATTTCTAAAAAATATAGAGTATTCATAAAGTCTGCTTGCATTCTGTCGTGCACGCTCTATGCTTCCTTGCCCTTCTCTGTTGTAACTAGCTTTTTCATCCATATTTTAATTTTAACAAAAAATATTTTTTTCAACAAAAAGTGTACTTCTTTTGCATCCAAATGATATTTAATCTGTATTTTCTCTTAAATAAAGAGGAAAATTTAGCGGGGTTTTGACTTTATCTGTGGTTTTGGTTTTTGTATGTTTGGTTTATTTTGTATACATGGCTATAAAAAGAGCTATAAATCCACCTAAGGTAGTAAGCCAAATTGTAAATGTTAATCCAAATATCCATTTATTATTTTTTTCTAAACTGTCTATCTTAACACTAAGTTCATTCTTAACACTGTCTATCTTATGATTTAAATCTTCTTTAACATTTTTAATATCATCCTTAACATTCTTAATATCATCCTTAAGTTCATTTCTAACGCTGTCTATTTTAGTGTCAAGGCTCTTATAATCATCTTTAAGTTCATTTCTAACACTATCTATCTTATTATTTAATTCATCTTTAACATTCTTAATATCATCCTTAAGTTCATTTCTAACATTGTCTATTTTAGTGTCAAGACTTTTAATATCATCCTTAAGTTCATTTCTAACGCTGTCTATTTTAGTGTCAAGACTTTTAATATCATCCTTAAGTTCACTTATTCTATTTTCAACGCCCATAATTCTATCTTCTATTGCTTTTAGTCTAACATTGAAGTTTTTTTCTAAGTTTTCAAGGTCTCGCTGAGTAAGCTCATTATAAAAATACTTATTTGCAAATTGTATAGCTATTGGTTTGTCCATACCCATTCTTATAAGCTCTTCATATACTTGCTGTTCTGTTATGTGATATCTTGTGTAATCTGCTTGTTCTTGTGTTGCTTGCACCTTAGTATACCTCTTATATTAATTATATATTGATAATGCATATAATTAACTAGATTTAGAAAAATATTTTTTAAAAGTAAAGGTACAGCATTAATCGTAGAAGTGTTTTATCTCATAATCTTTTTTGGTTCTAAGACGCCTTTTTCTTGTCTCTTGACTCGTGTTGTGTTCGCTACTACTTAGAAGAGAAGGTTGTACTTCGTTTTTTTGGTCTTGTGTGTCTTGACTTACAGTATTATTAAATTTATCTGTTTGTTCTTTATCGGCGTGCATATTAATATTCTCCTTTTTATGTTAATTGTACAATTTTTGTGTTTTAAATTAATTATTTAGCAAAAGAAGGTTTTTCATTAATCATAAATTCATAATCCTTTTTCTTATCAATTAATGGCTTGCCGTATCTATCAACCATACTAATATTGGAAAAATGAAACTCTTCCTTAATGTCGTATGAGGGAACATTACTATTTTTCATTAAAAAAATACGATAATGCCTAAATATATGAGAACACTTACCAATATGTTTTTTTCTAGTTACCTTTTGTATGATTTGTCTTAAGAAAAAACCCATATTATCTGTTGATAAGCTTTTATATTTAGTTTTTTGGAAAAGATATGTTCGCTTTAAGTAATTATAATTATGAAGAGAGATTCTATTCTTAATATTAGCTTGTGCATATTCCCTATGAGCGTCTTGAATCTTATCGAAATCTAGTAGCGATACAAGCACGGGTCTTATTACAGTTTCACCCCGTTTCTTAGCTACATGAATATTAATTCGATACATATATTCACCATCTACTGCAACTTTTCTAATATCCTGCATCTTAATATTGGCAATTTCACTACACCTTGACCCTGTCATATATTGCAAGTAGTAAAACATACCCATTATCTTGTCCTGCTCATAAGAGAGTTCTAGTATCTTTAAGATTTGTTCTTTAGTAATACTCATATAAAAGTTAGTCTTTTTTCTAATATTCTTTTTTCTATATTTAGTAATAGCCCTTTTTTTTTGCTCACCTGCATTATTATTCTCATTAATGAGTACAGGATTATCTTTATCTAGTATTAGATTTAAGAGTTTTGCATATGTATCCCTGTTAAGTAAGTTAGATAATGTGAAGATATACTCATTGTCAATTTGCTTATTCTTATATGCAGTTGCTAATGAATTTATGAATACATCTGGATTATTTAAATTAGAATAAATAATATTGCTAGGATTGGGTACTTTTTTATCTGTGCTTAGCAGTGTTTTTCTACTCATAGAACTAATTTTCTACCTCTTCTTTATAAATTAAGTTTAGTATGTTTTTTTACTCTCTAGTATTCTTAATATTAATTATAAAGCTATTTTGTTGTGTTTCTTAGCGTAATAGTTAATATAATACGCTAATATATTTTAGTAAAAGTTGTTTATGTCTAAAAAAGAATTGAATAAGGGAAGATTTACCTACTAATTTACTTCATAGAATTTTTGTTGCTGTATGCTAAATAAGTACTAGTGTGTTTTTGGGATTTTAAGGATACCCCACTTTTGCAAGAAATGACCCTATTGACAAAAAAAATCAATTTAAATGGCTTAAAAATTGTAAAACTAAATCAAAAACAAACACTCTTTTTGTGTCTATTAAGTGCAATTTAAACTAACTTTTATTGTCTTGAATTTGTATTGAAATTAAAAATATTAATTTTACTAAAATTACAATTAATTGTTAAACAATTAAATTTAAAATAAATACTCTTTTTTCTATTTAAAACAAGTTTATCTGTATTTAATTATCACTTTAATGGCTTAACTCCAATGTTTACAATGAGCCTTAGGCTTGCTTATAATTAATTAGGAGGAGTGTATTCATGAAATTCAATTTATATTTTTTAATCCCATTATTTTTACTATTTATAAGATGTCTTTCCTTAGAATTATTTCAAGCAAATCCTAAACCAATAGAAGAAAATTATAAAATCAACAACACATTGACAATCGAGGACTTAACTCAGGAAGAGTACGATTATTACTTGCAAAGATACGGAGAAGAAAAAAACATCAAAAAATACTACTTAAGTGATTTTGCTGAAGAATATTCTTACAATTTATATTCTATAGATATGTATTTATTAAATCCAGGGATGGTAATCAGAATCCCAGTGAATAGGGAAATTGTATTTAAAGAGTTTCAACAACACGGATTTATTTTATTAAAACAGAATTTCTACAGCCATATTGATCATGTGCCCTTATTTAAAATCATAAAAGCAGATGAATATAATAAGATGTTCAAGCTTGCACAGTCAATTGAAAAAAAACAAAAGAAAAAAAATGAAGAATACGAAAAACTTGAAAAACTTAATGGACTGATTAAAAACAACCCGTTTTCGTTAATTACCCTTAAAGATCACTTTATAAATGGCAAAATTAAAGAAAACGATATAATTTACATTGAAGGATATTTTGATAAACTTAAAGCGTCTCGCCTAATACTAAAAAATTTAATAAAAAATAAATCCTCTTTTGTAGGTTATTCCTTCGATAAATTTACTGAATTTGAAGTTACAAATCATGATAGTAATAATATTAAAAATATTATGAATAAACTTCAACAAAATACAGAATATTTAATAAAAGCAAAATATTTACCAAAAGATGAAGAAATGAAACAATATGTTTTAAACATAGAAATAATCGAAATCTATGGTCCCGATTCAAATGGATATTTAGAATTGTTAAAAAATAACAATTTTTTGTCTTAGACAAAAAATTCAACACTGATATTAAAATCAAAATAAAAAAAGTAGAGTTTCAAAAAAAACTCTACTCATTAATGCCATACCTTAAATAAGAGATTCTAAACTCTATACCATTATAAAACACTTATATCTATTTATGTAACAAAAAGTGTTATAATATGCATACAATGGGGATTATGTATGGTAGATTTAGTTACTCTTTTAGGACTTTTTTTAAGTTTCCTATCTCTTATTTTCTGTCTACTTATTCTGTCTTTAAATATAAGAAAAATTTTACTTAAAGTTGATAAAAAACACAGGCAACAAAAAGAATACTTAAAGAGACTAAAAGAATTTGAATATTTAGTTAAGGGTAGTACTAAAAACACTATTAACTCTAAATAAGGATTATTATTATGCTAGCAACACAAAAAAACTTATTCTACTCTACTTACACACAAGCTTGCCTTTTAAAGCAAGGCAAAAATCTATCGCTACAAGACATAGCAATAGATTTTATTAAAGGACTTCCTAACCTTATCAAACTTATGTATCTAAAAGAGAGAGTTGAATTTTTAGCTTCTCTTAGTGAACCTGTTGTTTATGAATTTACTTGTCTTAATCAAGAAAAGGTAAGGGAAGTGCTTAATTTAGCAAATAAATATGGTGATACAAGATATGATTTATTCTTTACGCCCAATGATGCTATTTTGCTTTTTAATGAGTGTTTTGACTTACTTAGTAGAAAAATTTCACCTAAAACATATTCCCTATTTACAAATACATTAGGAATACTAGAAATTAGGAATGATGATTTAATTGTAGGCAATAATTTTAATAAAATTTCTTTTATTAATACAATAAAGGAAATAGTACACGAAGAGATTTTAAGTAAAGAAACACTTATTAAGGTATTAGTGGCTCTAAGAAATTATTATAAGCAATATAAAACAGATGAGCATGTTTAATCAAATAACGCGTATTACACAATATAACACTAAGCTAAATCCTAATATAAGAAGATTGGGTGGATATTATTTATCACTGCTCTTCTATGTCAATTATTTTACAAAAACAATTGATTTTAAAGTAAAAAATGTTAATGAATATTATTATCTATTTGTAAAGAAGGGATATCTGGATAAGAGTTCACTTCCTAAATCACCATGTCTTATCTTAGAATATTTTGGGTTTATTAGACCTCATTACCGCTATGAGCGTGTACTAAATCCTGTGAGTGAAAATGAATTTACTATTTATGAAGTCTATATCACCTCTCTTGATACTGTTCATCATATAGCAAGGAAGGGAAAACTTACTCTTTATGACAGTAGAGATATGGCAAGTCGTAAAATTAAATCTCGGAATGTATCAAAAAGAGTATTTTCATACTTAAGTATTAATGCCTTTTAAAAAACACACTCTCTATACAAGTGACATATTTTCTAGTAATTTAGCTAATTTGTGTTAATATTTTAACTAGATTTTTATGAAAAAAATTTATAAAGGTAAATATTTAAAATATTATAAACCTTTTATTAGGGGTGAGATTAGCATTGGCGATATTGCACGGATAGAGAAGGTTAGCTACTCTACTGTAAGCAAGGCTATGGGCAAGTGCCGGCGCGCTTTACGGGCTACACAAGATGTTATTTTAAGCAATATTAATTCTAGTAAAGGAAGTGGTAGTGATTGTGACAGTTGTCTTTTAAACACAAATAACATTGACCATGTTTTGCGTTGTAGCAGTAGCGATGAGGATGTTGATGTTTTGAGTAGTATTACTACTAGCACTGCTTTAAAGAAACTTGCTAGTGTTGATACTTTAAAGGTAGAGATTAATAGACTTATAAGCAATCTTTTTTTTGATGAGAAGTATCGTGAAGTTGTTATTAAGGAACAAGTGTATAATGTGTTGTGTGCTGACCTTGCTAGGGTAGAACAGGCTTTGCGTAATGCTTATCATAGCGTAGAAGACCGTAGTAAGCTTTTAGTAGAGAAGGAACAACTGTGTGAAGAGATAGAACGGTACCGGTTAACTTTTAGAGAAACAATCCTTTTAAAACGCCTTGCTATAGAGAAGCAATACTACACTTCTACACTTAATGACAAGGAATTTAAACAAATAGTTAAGAATTACCTTTATAGCGATAATTTATAAATTATTGTTATAATAATTATGTGAACTTAAAACTAGAAAAGCTCTTGTATTTGTTTCCCAATAAGATGGCAAGCAAATACAGGCGCATATTTGAAAATATTCCTGCGGGTAGTGGCTCTAGGCACATTGATTTTGGTTTATTTGAGTCTAATAATTTACTTCCTAAACAGAAGGAAGTACTAGATTCTATTAGGACGCATGGACACAATAAGATTATATTAAACGGTGGAATTGCTAGTGGGAAGACATTCCTTGCTTGCTACCTTTTTATTAAAAATTTATTAGAAAACAGAGCTTTTTATGCAAAAAATGTTAATAACTTTATCATGGGTAATTCACAAAATTCAATAGAGGTTAATATCTTAGGTGAAATAGAAACGATTTGTGACTTACTTCATATTCCCTATGAGAGGAAAAAGCAAAACACTTCATTTATTTTAATTGACTCATTAAGAGTTAATCTTTATGGTGGTGATAAGATTAGTGACTTTAAAAGACTTAGGGGTTCTAATAGCGCATTAATGTTTATTAATGAGGCCACTACGCTTAGTCAAGAAGTTATTCAAGAGGCTTTAAAGAGACTTAGAATAGGCAGTAGAACAGCTATTTTTGATACTAACCCCGATTTCCCTACTCATTTCTTTAAAACTGATTATATTGACCAAACAAAAATTTATAAGACATACAACTTTACAACTTATGATAATGCTACACTTGCTAGTGATTTTATTCGTGAACAAGAGATAACATATGAACATCTACCAACATACAGAGCCCGTGTGCTTTTGGGTGAATGGGTTGCTAGTGATTGTTCTATTTTTCATCAAATAGAATTTAGCGATGATTATAAATTTAGTGCACCCATTTGCTATATTGACCCTGCTTTTACCGTTGGTGGTGATAATACTGCTATTTGCATACTAGAAAAACACAAGGATAAGTTATATGCATACATTTATCAAGACAAACGCCCTGTTTATGATGATGATATTTTGTATAGGATTAAGACTATCATTGATGGGTTTAATGTAAGGCTTCTTTTTATAGAAGATAGAGATAGTGTTAAGGGTGTTGGAAGACTAACACAAACTTTAATAAGTCTGCGGGGGCAATGCGATAATACTCTATTTAAAATAGTACCTGTTCGTCCTATTTCAAATAAATTTAACCGTATTTGTTCCCTTATTCCCATATTCAATGGTAAATTATTAGAATTTCTTAAAGATATCGATAAGACCGTTATTAATGATATTTATGCTTATAAGGGTGATTCTAAGACTTGTGACGATGCTCTTGATTCACTAGCTAATGCTTACTTGCTTCTTATGGGAAGTAGTAAGGAAAAGCAAACTCACTTTACTAAAATTAAATACTACTAATTTTTTTTTAAAAGAAAAATATATACAAAAAAATACGCCATAAGGCGTATTTTTTTTGTTAAAAAAAGTAAACTAAAAAGTAAGTTTAAGAGACTTATATTAAACTAAATTTGTTGGCTTTCTTGTTCATGAGTCGTAAAATCTAAACCCTCTCCAAAAAATTCATTCTCTTCTCTGTCCTTGTTTGCCCCAAAAGAAACCTTACTCTGCCTATCCGTAAATCTTAAAGCTTCACTCTCCCTAAATCGCACCTGCGCTTGCTTTTCAAGTTCCGCTTGCCTAAATAATCTAATCTCTTCTGCGTATTTATCACGTACTTCTAAATAAACCCTAATATAAAAGTTAATATCACCACCCCAATCATCATCCCGATTAGGCATTAATGGGAAGTATTTAAGTATCAAATACAAATCTTCTGGGGATAAATAATCAAAATAAGATTCCAAAACCCCATACCCTTCCGCAAGTTCATATAAATCCTTGCTACTAAACTTAACACTCCCCTCCGCTACACTCTCTTTAATGCGCGTCTTTATCTGTGACTTAACCTGTTCAACTCTTCTCTTGTCTGGATTATCTTTAATATTATTCATATCATCTTCCTCTAAAAGATTTCCTTTATCATACTCATTATTATAATCTATATCGTCAAAAAATGACATATTATATTCCTTACAAGAACTATCTATATGATTATCGTTATTAGCATCATCTGTATAAGAATTATTATTAGTATCATAAATCTCTTCTGCTTCCGCGTCCCCTAAATATTCTCTAATCTCTTCTATTCCCCTTATGACTTTTGGATAAGTAGTAGTAGAAAACTCACCTACTTCCTCTTCTACAAGAGGCGCATTAAGCGCTTCTAGTTCTTCTTGTGTAAAAAGGTAATCATATTCATTCTGTGGCTGTGTCTCTAATTCCTGTTGCTTAATACTGTCCTCTTCTACTCTAACTGTAGGATTAATACCTATGATATTAAGTCTATCTATGATATTGGTATACCTATCTGAGGTAAATGTAAATATAATATCACCTGCCTCATACATACTAGAATCATCAATGAATGGAAATTGGTCACGTAGAATGCCCTGCAATGCACGCGCCTTATCCTTCTTTTCCTTTACAACAGTATCCATTATTTGGCTAGCTTCCTTTTCTAAGCTGTCAATTTGAATAAGTAAGTCTTCTAGTACACCCGCTTCGGCCTCACTAACAACCACCTTCTGTTTAGGCAAGTAGGCAAGTAACGCCTTCTTATAGTCATAATCCGGCGCGTCTAATTCCCCATATAGGCTAGCCCCTCTACTCTTTAAAGCTTCTCTTAAAGCATCAATGTATTCATCCTCACTACACCCACTAGCAATAATATCACCTACTATTTCCTTATAAAGCGGTAATTCATTTAAGAATCTATAAGCTATGCTAAACATATGGTCAATAAATGGCTGATTTCTCTTAATAACACAACGCTTATTCCCGTCACTCATGGTAAAATGCACATTACATGTATCAACACCCGTATTTGCAATCTGTGCCTGTGCTTGTGCATAAATAGCAAGGAAGTACTTGTATCTTAGTGGATTTCCATATTTATTATAATCCTTTATGCAAGCGGGGTACTTCTTATTCTCACTATATTTAAGCTCTAAGAGTTCCACCGTCCCGTCCGTCTTTAAAAGCCAACCATCTATTGTAGAACCAATAGGTGACTCACCACCCCTATATTTCTTAAAGTAATTATACCCATCAACCCCATTCTTGTATTTATTAGGATAAATAGCTGTAATTTCGCATCTATACTGTCTCTCATAAAGGGCGAAGGATAACCCTTCCATTATCTTCCCCTTTTCCATTTGCTCTGTTGTCTTAAACTTAATAAGTCCTGTCTTGTGCGCAATAGCCCTTAAATAATCATCCTGTCCTAAAAGGATACTCCCAATCTCACTTGCTCCTAACTTAGTCTGTTCCCTTCTCTGTTCATCAAAACTTCTACTTCTACTGTATTTACTAAATTCACCCTTGCATACTCTTGGTAATCTTCTCATTGTCTCACGCCTCCTTTTATATCTCTACTAGCTCTTCTAGTTCTGCTAAGGCGTATATTTTCTCTGCCTTTTGCCTTACGCTGTAGCACCTTAATTTGTCTCTTAAGTCGCTCTATTTCACCTGCTAGCTCATATGTATCATCTAATGCTTTAACTTGATTTCCACTAAGCTCTATAAACTCATCTCTAAGCTTCTCGTGGTGTTTGCGTTGTATTTCAACCATTTCCCACAAAAAGACTAGTCTTTTAATAATTTCCCTTCTCTCATTCCCAACAAGAGTACAAAATACACCCCAAATCATTCTACGAATTCCCTTAAGCACATATAAAACAAATCTTCCTATCCTGTCTAATGTTCTAACTAACATAAACCTACCTCTCTACACCATAATTATTATCTAGTTCGTCTCCAAATCGAACAGAAGAGTAGCTATAAGGGTAATTATCACTACCATCTAAATCCGAATCGTCTAATTCCTCAAGAGCCCCCTTCATAAGCTTCTCTGCCCCTTCCTGTATCAACTTTTCACGCTCACGGTCTCTTTTAATCTCTTCTATCTTATCCTTAAATTTGTACTCTAGTTTGCTAAAACTAGTAATTCTCTCTTCTATCTTGTCTTTAAATCCCTTAGCATAATACCATCCTGAGACTACACTTATAAGCTTATTTGCAACATAGAATTTCAACTTACTAGCACCTTCTCTGTTGGCTAGCTTATCTAATGCGTTATATAGCTTTTGTCTCTCTTCTGGCGTATCCAAATCTTTTTTATTGTGACCACTACCATTACCATTATCATTGTTGTTGTAAGTCTTATGACTGCTAGCTTGTGTCTGTCTATCCGCATGAATAGCACTTCCTACTACCTTACTTGTATGATTGCCCCCCGTATTGCAATCATTATCTTCTAGTAGCTCTGTAATACCAAAAAACTTAACTAAAACATATCTACAAAAATAAGTAAATGATGAACCCATGACTTGTTGTATGGTGTTATTAGCCTGTCTTCTTTCTGTCTTAGTAACATTTGCATACTCACTCTTATACTGCATATCAAGTTTATAAACTTCAATTGTTTCACTCATGTTAAGGTCTGTCTTAATTATGTGCTTATACCCATTCTTTGTGTGTACAAACATAGTCTCAATATAATCAATCTTAACTCCATCTAACATTTCATATTTAATTTCCTGCCATATAGCAACATTAATTTCATGCTCATTAATAACAGAATCAATTGTTTCTAAAATATCATCAATATGAAAATAGTCATATCCCTTATCCTTGCCTATGTGGCATCTTCCATTCTTAGCTATTGGCTTTAAGTATGTCTTAAGTTTACGAAGTTCACAAAAAAGTTCAAGTTCTCTTAAAGCATCTGGCTTACTTACTTCACTCTCCATATTGCTATCTACTACACTACTCATATTATTCCCCCTATTAATATTCATAATAATTTCTGCTGTTCTCAATCATATCGTCTAAACCATATTGTCCCATATCTTCTAAATATTCCTCTTCTAAAGCCTCTTCCACTACATCATTAAACTTAACAAACACTTCTCTCATCTGTTTATGCCTATCCTCTAGCGATAAAGACTTAGAACTACATATATCTATTAAAGCAAGTGCATACTCACTAAATATTTCACTCATCCAATATAAAGTATTCTTCCCTAATGAAGTTGCTACATAATTATCAAAAAAATCAATGCATATAGCCTCATCAAGATTTTCACTTATCTTTACATGCTTCTCAAAAAGCTCTTCAAATACACCAATCGCATATGTAATGTGTACTTCCATACGCTCGTATGTACCCTTGTCAATATTTTCTGCAAATTCATAAAAATCATTAACATAATTAAACAACTTGCCACGAAGATTTATATTGTCTCTGTTATTGTTGGTTGAATTAACCATTTTGTGCCTCCTTTTATTGTTATGTTGGTGATAAGTAGCTAACTTCACCTACTTAAACTATACAAAAATGCATTTTATTTGTCAATTAATTTATGCCTCTTTTTTAATTTTTTTAATCAAATTTAACTTTTTTTATAAAAAAATATTACTTGCTTACATTTAATTCATTTTTATTGTATTTTTTGTGAATAAAGTTTAAAATTTTAAATAAAAAGACTTCCTGCTCTTCTTTTAGGAAGTCTTTTTATTCGCTAACTATTGTTATTAAACTAGTTATTTAATCTATGTTTTTACTTAGATGTTATCACTTTTACCTTTTTATGCTTCTTTTCCTCTACTGTTTGTTGCTCTTCCTCTGCTTCAATAATATCTTCTGTATCATGTATTCTCCTTTGTTTCTTTTCCTGATTATATTCATAAAATAAGTTATCTAACAATTGTCTATGCTCATCATAAATCCTAGCTAAAGCATAAGATGTAAACTTTGTGTTTGACTTAAAGTATGAATACGCAGTATCTGATGGCAACATAATCCTTAAAGGAGTAGATTTAGTTTTATTTTCTCCCTCTCTTAACGCCTTATAATCTTCTTTTTGTATGATTTCTCTTATATAATTAATTCCATTGTTAATGATATCTTGTTCTGTTATTACACCTTCTCTTAATTTTTGCCCTATTCTAACAAAAATATATACTCTTGAACCTGATATGAAACAAGTTTTGGCAAATGCTCCAAACTGCCTATATCCCGCAATTATATACAATCCATCATCATATATCTCCGCTAATATTTTCATTGCTTCTATTTTATTTGATATATCTCTCTTTTCTAATAATTTTAATTTATTAACCAATTCATTAAATCTATTCTTTTTTTTATCTCTCTCATCATATACACTATTATCAATAATTCTATTTTGTATTATCTCTGTGTTTTTATCTATTTTCATATATCACTCCTTTTGGCCTAAGTAAAATAAGTTATACAGAAATGCTTAAAAATTTGTTATTCTTATTTGAATTTTTTTAAAAAAAAATTCAAACTCTATCTTAAAATTCACTTTCTACTCTTTTCATAAAATTATCTAGTACTGATTTATATTCATTCATATAATCATACTTAATATCAAAATCAATTCTTGAAAAAACACTTCTATTTAAACTCTCACGCTCTGATATGGTTCCTAAAAAATCATCTCTTTTCGCTAGCTCGTTATACAGATACTCATAAGTACTTCTTTTCTTGTATTTAGTTATCATCATGTAGATAGGGATATTAAGCTTTAATCTATCTCTTATTTTGTCTTTTATTAGAGCAAGGCTTTCTACTGTCCATAACTCACAAACAACAGGAACTATTACATAATCACTAACAAGAAGTGCATTCACTAAAATAGTATCTAGTGAAGGTGGGTTATCAATTAAAATATAATCATATTCTTTTGGTAAAAATCGCATAGCATTCTTTAAACATAAAGTAGCATCCTCATATGTCATTTTTTCTTTATTACCTATAGTATAATTTTCTACAAGATTACTTATAAAGTCTTCTACAAAATCTTGTAAAGATAAATAGCTAGGAATTATATCAATATTAGGTGCTATGTTTACAATTGAATCATCTATAAGCATCTGTTCATTTAAAACTTTATGTATATTATGATAAAAGACATTAATATCTTTTTCTTTTAGTTGCTTATTATAATAACTAGTAATAGAAGCTTGTGTATCCATATCTATTAAGAGTACTCTATGTTTTTGCGCTAACAGTTTAGCTAGTATTAAACAAGTAGTGCTTTTACCCACACCACCCTTAATGCTTGCTACTGATATTATTTTAGGTACCTTTTTGGCGTCCAACTCTTTATATCCTCCTATTTTTAAGATTTATTACTATTAATAAATATATATCTGTTTCTAAATTGTACTTAAAATAATAAAAGGATATCAAGAGACATTATTTGCCACTTTTAGCGTGTTTTTCTTTTTGTCATTAGTGTACATAAACTCCTCACTTTTTAATTTTTCCATAAACTCGTTAAGATATGTATTGTCTTTAAATAATGCAACTTCTATCTTTTCAATGCTAGCCATGTAATTCTTTACCTTAAGTCTTATGTCCTCTGTGTTGGGGTATCTATAAGTGGCTCTGTCTAGTATTATGCTAAATAAAGCGCACCTATTATTTGCATCTATTTCTTCTCTTGTCTCTGTTTTAGAATAACTTTTTTTGACATATTCTATGAATTTTGACAAATCTTTATACTTTTTGTACTCTAAGATAAAATGAGGTTTTGTCTTGTATTTATTAAATAGCTTAGCAAATTCTATGTCTAAGTCTACTTGTCTGTATTTTTCTTTTATAAGCTCATATTTTTTGTTATCTAATAATTTTTGTAAAGCATCCTTACGATTGTCGTTGAAATCTTTAAGTTTAAATGTGCTCTTTTTGTAAATAGTTCCTTTCTTAACTTCAAATTTACTCTTATCGCCATTAAAATACTCTACTATTCTATTAAAACAACCATAATCATTAAATTTGCACAAATAATATGGATTTTTATAGTTATTTTCAATAATAGGGAATATGATTGCTTCAAGTTCACTTGCGGGCGCTTTTCTACACTCTAATTCAATCCTTTTGTAGTTTTTTAGGTGATTTATCTTATTCCTATCTGTTGTATCTAGTTTGGATATAAGATTTAAGATATTAAGTGACACAAATTCACATTTATTAGCATACTTCTCATATCTCCTCTTCTCATTTGTGTGTTCTGTTTCCTTTTTAGTAAAAGATTCTCTTGAGGATTTACTTAAAGAGTGAGTCCTTCTTTTTTCTATATTCCTTATATTATTATTTTTATTATTAATACACTGGTTTTTGTCATAGGTATTTTTTTTTGCTAACCTTTTATTTTTACTTTTACAGTAAGCATCAAATTTTTTAGAGAATTTATTCTCTTTTTCTTTTTTAAAATGATTATTAATCATCTTGTGACACTCTGTTTTATCATGTAGTAAGGTATATCTAATATCACTTCCTTTTTGCTTCCCTTTTCTATGGCAATAATTATCTGTTATTTCTAATTTTGCAAGTGTGTATAAGTATTTTCTAAAAGCTTCTTGTGAAATCACTTTTTTATTAAATCTTTTTTGACTAAGTGTAAAGCAATGATATAGATATTTTTGTGTATATTGTTTATGTCTATTGTTTACAAAATCAAGTGTTGATACTAGAATAATAAGATTTGTTTGTTTTCTATTGGAACACTCATTGACCAATGAGTGGTATTTTGATTGTATGGCTTTTGCCATCTTAAGTCTCCTTTGTATGTATAAAATTGTTTGCATCGTTAAGTGTTTAAATCTTAACAATACTTATTAAGACATAAATTGTTAAAAATGTAAATAGGTTTTAGTAGAAAATGAGCTAATTTTTTTAGTTGGAAATTATGTAAGTTTTATTTTGTTTTTTTAAATATTTTTATAAAAATCTCTAAAAATTCTAAAAAAAGTATAGCATTAAGAATAACATTCATTTTTTTTAAAAAAAAGTAGGAAAAAATTGCTTTTTAGAAAAAAAATATATATAATGATGTTGGGTTATAGTTTTGGTGTAAAACTCCTTTGTAGCTATGACCTATTGTTTGCGTAAATTAGATGGCTTCTCTTTTGAGAAGCTTTTTTTAGAGCCTTGTTTTTTTAGAGAGTATATGTATAATGATTAATGTAATAATAAGTACAAATGGGTATTCATTATCTACTACTTTATGGATAACTGGATTCTCCTTTTTGTTATGTTAAATTACAAGTAGCTAAGTCTTAAAGCCCCATAAGGGGCTTTAGGCTTTTTAGAGTTATATTGGGGAAAATTTAAAAAATAAATGTTTTGATTTTAGAATGGTAATCTTTATTTAAGATATAATTAAATTAAAGGGGTATGTATGATACAACCACAGTCTTTAAATACAGAAAATTTCAATGAACATATAACACAAGAGGTTATATATAAAGAATTTGTGAAATTAGGCATGCAGGAAGTTATTGCAAATGATTTATCTAGGCGTTATTATCACAATGAACTTACTTATAAAGACTTGGAATATTTAGGTAATAAATTTGATTTGAAGTTGGAAAAATTAGAAGATAATTTAAAGAATGAAATGGAAATTAATAAAAAAGAAATGGAAATTAATATGATGGAAATTAAGAGTACTTTAAGATTACATAATTGGATGTTTGGAACTATTATTACGCTTAATCTTGGCCTTATTTTAACACTAATCCCTATACTATATACCATATTAAAAAAATAGAAAAAAATTGCTTTTTAGAAAAAAAATATATATAATGATGTTGGGTTATAGTTTTGGCGAAGAGCTCCTTGAGCTATGACCTGATTTTCGCGTAAATTAGATGGCTTCTCTTTTGAGAAGCTTTTTTTAGAGACTTGTTTTTTTAGAGTGTGTGTGTATAATGTTTAATGTAATAATAAGTACAAATGGGTATTCATTATCTACTACTTTATGGATAACTGGATTCTCCTTTTGTTTTTCTTTTAATTACAATTTGCTAAGTCTTAAAGCCCCATATGGGGCTTTAGGCTTTTTAGAGAATAGTATTGTTTTTTCATAAAGTTTAATTTATACTGAATATAATAATTAATAAAAGGTTTCACAATCTACCTTGCGTAGATACCTGTGTTACCATCTTTTTATATGATTATTGTTAAGTAAGATGAAGAGCCCCTTGTGGGGCTTTAGTCTTTTTAGGGATTAGTATTGTTTCTTTATAGAGTTTAAATTATACTGAATATAATAATTAATAAAAGGTTTCACAATCTACCTTGCGTAGATACCTGTGTTACCATCTTTATGTAATTTTTAGCTAAGATGAAGAGCCCCTTGAGGGGCTTTAGTCTTTTTAGTGAATAGTATACAAGAAAAATGAAGACCCCCTGTTAGGTGAAGGGGGTTTATTTATTGTGAATATATTTATTTAGAATTAGTTATGAAGTCTAATGTCTCCTTTATTTTAACACATTTTGATATTTTTTGCTGTAAATGTTAAGATTATTTTGTGAATAGATGTAGGGTACTTAATAACTTTTATGTACTAGAGGGTGTAGATGGTGTAGGGAAGTCTAGTATAATATCTGCAATAAAGAGCTTATGTGTAGGTAAGTTTAATTACCATTTCACAAGAGAACCTACTGATAGTTGCATCGGTACTCTTATAAGAGAAGAGCTAGGAAGAGAATCGCCTTTATTTTCAAATAAAACAATAGAATATTTACTTTTTGCCGATAGAGAAGAGCATATATATGGTAAGGGTGGTGTAGCGTCTTTACTACTTAAAACACCCCCGTGCGCTGGGCATAAGGTAATATGTGATAGATATTTACTCTCTAGTGTTGTGTATCAAGGAAATCCTGTAAGCTTACTTGACTCACCTTTTCCCTTGCCTGAGGTAATATTTTTAATTGATTCATCTATAAAACGAATAATGAATAGGTTAGAAGAGAAAAGGAAGAGTGGTAGAATAGATAGAGTTGAACTTGATAGAGATTCTATCATTAAGATTAGAAATAGATATGTAGAAGTATTAAATAGGATTGATTTTTCACATCTTCATACAAAAATAGTGGTGTTGGAAAATAATGTGTTGGGTGATATTGAATCTAATGCGCGTAAAATCCTTAAGGCCATATCAAATCAAGTTTATTTAGATGATTTAGTTAGTAAAAACAAACCCCTTGTAGGCTCATGTGTGGATTTTTAGCTTGCAAGGGGTTTTTTATTATTAATATATTCATTTGTGATTAATTTGTTTTGAATATTTCCTATATACAGCCTCTGCAATAGGTTTAGTTAGAGATATGTATTCCTTCATATAAGCAATATTGGCTTTAAGAGCATTAATTGTTTGTGTGCTTTCTAGTTTATTTGTATTAAAAAAAGTAAATGTAGGATAATCCTTATCATTGACCTTCTTTTTTGTGTTAACTAAAAACACTTGTAAATAGATAACATATTCAAGTAATTGACTCTCATATTTAGTCAATGAGTCAAGTGTGTGCTCTTTTGGCATTACAGGCTCTATGGGAATACTAGCTATTGTTGTGCATGCTATGAATAGAGTAAATAAGAATAGAGTAAATAGCTTTATTTTTGTATTAAAAGTATGTTTCATTTGCTATCTCCCTTTGAAGAGCTTCAATCTTTTCAAGAGCTAATTTATTTCTTCTCTCTCTTAAATTTTCTAATAATTCTACCTTTTCTTGACTATTAGAAGAGTTGGCTACAATTTGTCCCGCCACATTTATAATATCAATCATTTCTTGTTTATATCTCTCTTGTTCCCATCTGCAATAATGGTGTTGTATATATCTTGTGTAAAGCTAACTAATTCGTCAATAAGCCTACTTTTTTCTACTATCTTGTTTATTGTAGGATGTTCTATGTTAGCAAATTTTAAAATACTTGATACATTATGCATTAAGCTACCTATGTAAATGTTGCTGACTTGTGGGTGCTCTATTGTATCTATCTTTACGGCAGTAGCATCTTCATTTTGTGTTTCACTTAAATTTTCTTTATTTTCGTTCATTATATTTACCTCCTATTAATCTTGTTTGTCTTTAATATGTAATATTTTTTTCATTATCTTTACACAATCCGTGAATACAGGTCTTAGTAGCCAAAAAATAGCTAGTATGGCTACAACAAGCCCAATGAACTTGTATAAATCAAGATTATGTAAAAAATTTAATATATCCTGCATACTTTAACCTCCTTTTATTTTTGTTTATACTTGTATTAGGTCTAGTGTGTTGTCTGATAATGTTATAATCTTGTACCATCCGTTATATAGAGGGAATATGTGTCCTACATAACTTCCGTCTGAGTAATGAGCTTTTTGTCCCCATGCATCAAATTGGAATACTTCTCGTTTTGCTGACTCATCGTTAAACTTAACAAATACACGCTTAACATTATCTTTTTCACCTCTACTGCTATAAAAGATAGGCTGTACGCTAATCTTTAGATATATATATGCATCTGAGTTGTTTTTAAACCTTTGTGGTATTCTTATTTCTGTTTCGTTTCGGGTTTCTAGTTTTAAAGTTATATGTGTTTTTCCGTATTCACCCTCATTTGTGTGTGAGTCATTATTTAGTGTCCTTGTACCCCCAAAATCATCTGGAGCACCTTGTAGCCAAACAGGGAAATCTAATATTTCAATATCATTATCGCTTGTATTGCGTAATATAAACTGATGAGTTGATGTTATACTAGAAGCCTTATAGGTGTTTTTAAATGTATCTTTTAGTCTAAGTTTAAGATTACCATTAGTTATTCCTTCTGATTTTTTTACATAGGTATTATTCACATTTGCTTTTGTTTCATATACTGAACTTGCATCTGATTTTTTTACATATGTATTATTTGCATTATCTTTTGTTTCATATACTACTAATGCACTTGCTTTTGGTAGATATGTCTTAGTTGCATTTGCTTTTGTTTCATATACTGAACTTGCGTCTGTTTTTTTTAGATAGTGATTGTTCACATTTGCTTTTGTTTCATATTCTGAATTTGCGTATGATTTTTTTACATATGTTTTATTTGCATTCTCTTTTGTTTCATATTTAGCATTTGCATTTGCTTTTGTTTCATATGTGGCTAAGTCAAGAGCCTTCTTAAGGCTATCAATATTGTAGGCATTAAATTTATAATTCTTAGAGTCAAAAAAAGTAATCTTTTCATAACTAGTATCAATGTTATTCTCATTTGTAGTGTAGTGAGATATTATTGCATCTACTAATCTTTTAAATGTGGTAATAGAGATTCTGTTTTTGTCTTTTTCATAAAAACATATATTATCTTCATTAGAATTGATTGCTGTGTCTTTTGTAGCGGTATTAATTAGTTCCCCTTTAACTTTTTTGAAAAAATCTCTATAAGTAGCTTTAAAAAGAGTGCCATTTTCTCTTCTAAGTAGAGTAACTAAATCATCATCCTTCCAATCGTTAGCTTGTGTAGCATTACTTACAGCTGTTTTGTCTGAATCTTGTTGACTAGCTACACCAAATAAGTGTTTATATATTTTATATGCAAATGTTTTAAGGGTAATAGGAATTATTTTTTTAGTAGAGTAATCAAGATAAAAAATAATCTCTTTTCTACCTGTTGGGATATTACCTCTATTAAGATTAATCTCTTCAAGGGAAGTATCTTCTTTTAAGTCTTGTATTGTATCTATTTTTTCTAAATATTCTATAAGTTTAGGTAAATCCTTGTAGGTAGCTTCTCGTATTTGTTCGTAGAAGTTTTTGTAAGTTATAGCATTACAACTAGTTAGTGGGTCGTCTAGTAGTAATAAGTCATTAGGCTCTGCTTTTGACTTTTTATTTAAATCCTTAATTTGAATTTCATTATCTGTGTCAATGTGTTGACTCATAAATTTTCTCCTTTTTTGTGTGTTTATCTACATGTTAAGATAATGTCTGTGCTAGTATCCTCTAATTCGTCTGTGTGAGAATAAGATGCTGGTTGTTTCATTTGTTCTTTAAGTTTATGTAAAAATTGCTTCTCTTGAGTTTCTTGTGCTGAGTTGCTCATTATAACTTGATTATCCCTATCCTTAATCCGCACAACTCTTCCAACAGGAATAAGACTTTTAATAAACTCATAAATTGAACTTGTATAATTTAAAGGCATGTAATTAAACATAAGATTAAATTTGCCCTTAGAGTGAATTATGACAATTTTTTTAAACTTGAAAACCTTTTCATTCCCTACAACCTTGTCTAATTTGTTGTGTACGATGTATCTTCTAAAGGGGGATTTAATGTTATTAAGAAGCTTAATTACAATCTCACCTGCCTGTTCTTTATTAGTGGTAAGCTCTACATTTGTATAAAGATAACTAGCAAAAAGAAGGTTAAAACTATTATCCGTACCAATATGTTCTCTTGACAAGAGTACGCTATCAATTCCATTTACAATATCACTAGTTAGGTTTTTATCAAGATGGTACACTTTAAAGATTTTTGCTAAGAATTTAGCTATAAATCTAATTTTTAAGTGTGATTTAATATTATTAGAAGAGAAATTATTTGTTATCTCTTTTATCTCATTAAGAATAAGTTTTTTATATTCAATTTCGTTGTCAATAATTTTTGCTAGCTGTGTATTTCGTAAAGCCTCTGGAATGTCGTATGTAGAGTTATGATTTATGTTCATTTATTATTCCTTGTCGATATCAATGAGTAGACGCTCTTTTGTATCAAATAGAAGTATCTCATTAGGGTTTATTTCTATGTCGGTGTTAAATGTGTATTCGCTTTCTTGTATAGATTTGCTTTCACTAGCCTCATCTTCTTTAACAAGAGTCCCAACCCTTATTGACTTTATTCCCTTAATCATACTTACGGGGGCTAAGAAGTCTTGATAAACATAATCAATACCCATATCCTTATAATTCTCATCAATTATTTGTTTGTAAATTTCTCTAAGCTTAGTGTCAATATCAATGTGAATGAAATCCTTATGATTTATTTTGTAGTAAATCTTCATGTAGATATATTTAGGCTTACCTAAGCTAAATTTATAAGTTTTCTTTTGTCTCATTTCGTTAAGCCCGTCAACTGTAATATCGCCTATGAAGGCCGTACCGCTTGGCATTACTTTATAGAAAACTTCCCATATTTGATTCTTGATTTTAGTGTCTAGTTGGTTAGCCTCACCATTTATAAAATAAGATTTATTTGTAATTATTAAAAATAGTGCAACAATTCCTGCACCGCTTGTTAGATTACAATAATCAACACCATCAATTTGTAGGAATGCTTTTCGTACCGCATCAAAAGTAGAACTACTTGGAATACTAAGTTTGGCTTCCCATTCTTTAAAAAAAGAACCGCCCTCATCAATACGCTTAAATAATTCACTTAAAGCCACAAGTATTTGCCTATCAATTTCTGAACTAGGATAATTTATAATGTCAAATATTCTATTTTTAGATAAAGAGATACCTTTTTCTTTAAGCAAATCCTTCTTTTCATTTAAAATCTCTTCCGTTTCTTTAAGTATTATTCCACTCTCTTGGTTAAATATTGTTGGCTTGCTCATATACTAAATTCCATTTCTAAAAAATCACCTTGTGTAAAATATAGACTAACCCCAACCCTCCCTTTAAGATATGTTGTCTCTATATTAGATAGATTAAGTTGTAATTCTGTGGCAATTGTGGTAAAGAAAAATTCTAATCTTGGCTTGTCTCTTAATTTTAGTATCTTAAGTAGAGTGTCATAATCAACCCCATAAGCTTTATCCCAACTAAGACTACCTTTAGGAAGTTTTAAATAAAGGAAAAGTGTTTGTTTTTGCTCTTCTATAGCATCTATTAGTTTAAGACCACCATTTAAAATACAATCAAAATTATCATTAACCTTAATGTCCATATAATAATTTTAACAAATTTGCATAATTTTATTAAAAAAGTGTACCAATTTGTTAGGTTTATAGCTGTTACCTTTAAGGTAAGTTCACTTAACTCTTTTATGAGAGTAATTGCTGTAGGCGTACTTTAAGTAGTGGCATTTTTAGTTGTAATTCTGCCATAGCTCCTGCCTCTTGTACGAATTTTAGTTCTTGTAGTGTGTCTAGTAGAGAATTTAGAATACCATATAGACTTTCATTATTTGTAGATATTGATATAGGATTACTTGATTTAAGTTTGATTGCACTTGAGTTTAGAGCTAAATCTTGTGAGTCAATATTAAATTTATCTTCTGATTTAAGTTTGATTGTACTTGAGTTTAGAGCTAAATCTTGTGAGTCAATATTAAATTTATCTTCTGATTTAAGTTTGATTGTACTTGAGTTTAGAGCTAAATCTTGTGAGTCAATATTAAGCTTATCCTCTGATTTAATATTGATTGTCTCTTCTGCTTCTATATCAAGTTTATGGTGTTTTAATGCGAATTGGTCAATATCAATAATAGCTTTTTCTATAGTCTTAATATCAACTCTATTTAGAATATAGAAGTAAGTTTTATCAAAATAATTTGTGTCTTTTGTGTCAAATAAATTAACACTTGACTGTAGTAATATAACCTTATCTTTTTCTTTTAGGTAAAGTTGCATGTTTGATATATTTTTTGTTGCAATATTAAGACTACCAAATTCTGGAATTACTACTATTCCCTCTTGTGTTTTTGGGTCAAATTCCTTAACTATCCCTAATCTTGATATGAAAATGTGTTGGCACATTTTGTCTAGTGTTTCATGATGAATGTATGCCATATTTTCTAAATTTGTGTAATATCTAAATTCATTATAATTTTGTGTCTGCATCTAACTCTCCTTTATATACTAGCAAGTGTAGACTTATCATCCTTAATACTTAAATTAAGCACACAAGCCCCTCTATTAGACAGTGAACCGCTAGTCTCTTCTACTACACCTGTTATAAGATTATTAAATCTATCATTAAATGAAACTCTAGTGTTAACCTCTATTCTATGTGTATAGAGTACTTG
>NZ_CP028887.1 GCF_003606285.1 Borrelia turcica IST7 | reverse complement strand
AGTTAAGTTTTAATTAGTATAATATTTGTTCTCTTTTATTTATTTATAATACAACAAATATCCTCCTATACTTAAACTATTTCCTTTTTATAGTTATTAATTATTAGGATATCTACTTCACTTTGGTTTATTATGCATTGCGTTGCTTTTTTTTCTATATCAATTCAACTTATAATCTCTATTAAGCCTTATTTAACACCACTTACCTACTCATTCTTACTTCCATATTTTTTTATTATTTATTGTTATTTTTATTTATACCTAAATATTTATTTGCAGTTCATCTCTAAAATAATATAATAAACTTAACTCTATTCCTCAATTAATGGTTTAAGGGTATTTTTGTAAAACATAACTAAATTTAATAATCATAGGATCCCTAATATGTCTAACAGCCGTATTAGAGAAGAAAATACAATCACTAATAATTTTACTAATATATTTATTCACGAGATTTAACCTCTTGATACATACTTCTATTTTGATATCATTGATGAGAAGACTTATAAGCTTAGGCTTATCGGACATGCAAAATCATTATTACAAAATATTAAAACCAATACCGGATACTCTGATAATTATATTAGTCAAGATATTATTCAAATAATAAAAGAAATAAATGTTACTTATCCTAAAAATGAAGCCTTCTTACACTCAAGGACTTCATTTTTAAATATATCTACCTACCTTTATAAGGTCTTATTTCTACTCCAATCTTCATGTGCCTGCTTTAATTTATCAAAATCTTTCTCGACTTGCTTCATTTCAGAATCAAGTCCTGACTTATCCTTTTTAGCAATTTCAAGAAGATTTTTTGCATCATATAATGCTCTTTGTGCCCTTGGAAAATAGTACCAATACCAGCTTGTATCACCACTTCCTATTCTTTTTAAAGCATCATCAGCTTCTCTCTTAGTTCTCTCAAAATCTTCTCCAGCATATTTTACTGCATTATTTGCGTCTTTATATCTTATTAACTCTGCCTTTTTTATCTTATTATTCACTTTATCAATAGCTTGATCCAATTTGAATAACAACTGTTTATCTAATCTTTCCAGATTCTTTTTTGCCTCTTTAAAGGCACCCTCTATAGCCATAATCTCTATTTTCATCACACTAAATCTTGTATTTATTTTACTTAACTCATTAACTATCTCATCAACCTCTACTATACAAGCATCAACTTCAACATTAATTTTCTTAGCTTCATTAGTAAGTTTTTTAAGATCACTCACTTTATCATCATTCAATGCACTACTATCATAAAGCTTCACACCTTTATCCCCAGCAACAGCTAAAATCTGTTTTGCTTGATTATAACTAATGTCTTTATTACTACCTATTTCTTCTTTCTCAATTTCACTGTCATCACTTAAGCTTCTAGCCCTACGTCCACTTCTACCACTATTCTGCTCACTAGTTGTAGCATCAGTCTCTGGTTTGTCATGAGATTCCATACTTACTTCTTGTTTATCTAAAGACTCTTCTGCTACATCTAGTAACTTGTCATATAACCTACACGACATAACACTGCCAACTAAGCTAATTATCATTAACGATTTAATCATTACCTTCATTTATCACCTCTATTCTAATAATATATCTCTTTCCGATTTTTATGTATTATTATTAAGCCTTATTTCAATTTAATTCTTTCAATACTAAACCTAAATGTTATTATGCTTATTAATAAAGATATATATATATTTATTTATTATTTATCTTATAACCTTTACTCTTATTAAGAATTTATTACTAATATTCTTCTACACTATTCATAATTTATAATATAAAGCTTATTTTAAAGGAATAAAACCCAAATTAATAGATTTTCTTATTAAGAAAAATGTGCTAAAAATAGAGCTATAATGTTATGTGATAAATTATCATGATATCAATAAGTCTATAATTTTGAAATAATAAAACTAGATAAAGGAGTTTTAGGAAAATGAATACAAAAAAAGCACAAGTAGTAACATTTGGTAGTATTAAAGGTGGTGTTGGTAAAAGTATTTTATCCATTATGTTTAGTTACATGTTATCTAATATGAATAAAAAAGTATTAATTATAGATTTAAACCCCCAAAATAGTGTTACTCGTTATTTTATGGATAAAGTGTTTAGTTTAAAAAATATAAACGTATTTTGTTTATTAAAACAAATGGTATGTGATAATGCTGAAAAACATTTTGAAGTTAATGATTTTTTAAGTCAAATAGATAATTATACATATTTACTTCCTTCTCATCCTGATTTATTAGATTTTGAAGGTGAGTCAATTAAATTTAAAGAAGTATTATTAAAATTTTGCTTTAAAGAGTATTTAATAAAAGAAAATTTTGATTATGTGATAATTGATACCGCCCCAAATTCTAATTTTTTATTAAAAAACGCATTGAGTGTTACAGATAATTTTGTTGTTCCTATAGAAGTTGAAAGGTGGTCTATAGAGGGGTTTTCCGAAATAGGAAAAAGAGTAAATAGAATAGAGGAGATTAATAGGAAAAAAATAGATATATCAATAATAAAGAATAGATTCATTAAAAATAGAAATGAAGTAATTCAATTAGATAATCTATTAGAAGAGAAGTATAAAAACTTAATTAAAGGTAAAGTTCACTATACAACTTTACTTCAAAAAGTGATTAATAAAGGTTTAGTTCCAAATAAAAATGAGAATTATTATAAAGAGATAAAAAATGCTTTAAGTAATATATTAAATATACCCAATGTAATATGAGATTAATTAAATAATAAAAAGGGAATTAATTATGGAAAAAGATAATGTTATGTTACTTAATAGAAATAGTATTGCTGTCAATAAGACAAAAAAATGGAATATTTTTCATATAAAGATGAAATAAAAAATAGTGCTAAATGTAAGGGACATTAGAATAAGATTAATGGAAATAATGTATGACATTAAAAAAAGAGAGTTATATAAATATGACAATTATAAATCTTTTAGTGCTTTTTTAAGATATTTTTCATACAATGAAGCTACTATATATAGATATATAAGGGTATACACACAGTTGTTAAATGGAAAAATCAAAATAGAAGATATTCATAATAATGGAATTGCGTTTATTTTTTTAGTCTTTTCTGCTTATACTTGTTCACTGTTGAACAACTTTTATAAAGTGTATTCTATATAATATGAAAAAAACCAAAAATAATCGCAATAAAGAAATTTTAGATTTATTTTTAACATATATTTCAACCATAAATATGGTATAAACTTACATATAAAAGGAGCATCAAATATGGAACTAAAAAGAAAAAAAAATATAAGTCCAGTACTAAATCCAAAAGTATTACCAGTTAAACAAAAAACCGAAGAAGAAAAAGAAAGAGCATTATATAATCAATGTAAAAATACTTTAGATAATAATACCGATACTATAGTAGAACTTGCATTAGAAAATCCTAAAATGTTGTATCTTATTAAAGTCAATCAATTATATCGACTTGACGGACATAAAAGTTTTAATGCTTTTTTAAAACAATATCCAAAATTAGGTAAAACTCAAGCATATACTTATATTAAAATTATAAAAGCTATAGAGGATGGAATTATCGATGAAAATCATGTAGTACAAAATGGATATAGACGAACAATAGCTTTTATAAATAATGCAAGACAAAATGGTAATTTAGAGCAAATACAAAACAAAAAATTTTTGCATTTTGGCTTTGATACTCCAGATATTTATATGACTTGCAAACAAAATAAAGATTTTGTTGAATTTTTATTAAAGAGAATTATAAGTGAACAAGATTTATTTAATAAATTTATGAATGAATTTACAAGTTTAAAAAATAATCAAAAAAAATCATAAAAATAGGTTTTCAACACAAGTGACATTAACATAATAGATATTAATGTCACTATTACTGCAACTATTTAATTAGTCATTTATAAATAACATATATCTAATAGTAAAATGACAATTCTTTATATTCATATTACTTTTTATAAGAATCTTATTATGGCTAAAGTAGACACTATAAATAAAAATATAAATGCTAATAAATTTATTCATGAGATTCAATCTCTTGATAAATACTTCCATAACGATATCATTGATGAGAAGACTTATAAACTTAAACTCAACGGCATGCTATCGAGCCTCGTAACATTATTAATGTTACAATTATTATTCTCATTTACTTTCCTTCTTTATACATCTTACAAATAACTTATCTCACTTACTTATTTATATCAACTTTATTCTCTTATTTTTCTTTTATAACATCTCTTTTATTCTTTGATATTATTATTACTGAAAAGGCATATAAATTTAGACTTACAGGCTTAATAGGAGTCTTGTAATGAACTTAATGAATTTCCCCAGCATTAATAGGTATCATTTAAGTTCATATTTCTTACTTATAACTCAATTCATTATTCCTACCAGTGCTTCATGTGCTTGCTTTAACTTGCTGAAGTCTACCTCTACTTGATTCATTCTAAACTTAAGCGTTGATTGATCCCTTTGAGCATCTTCTAAAAGTTTTTCTGCTCCCTCCATTGCTTCTTTTGCCTTATGTATATAGTAAGCTCCGCCCGATGCTCTATAAATACTTTTGATATCACTCAAAGCAATTTCAGCCTGACTCTTAGCATTATTAAAACTACCTTCTGAACTTTCTAATGAACCCTTTGCTTCATTATACAATATTAAATCTGCATAATTCCTACTATTCCTAACCTTATCAATAGCTTTGTGTAAGTCAGCCAATAATTTCTGTTTAGATTCACTATTAGACCCCCTTCTTGCTTTATTAAAATCAGTCTCGGCATTAGTAACCTCAGTTTTTACCTCGTCAAGTTTTTTCTTTATTTGTTCCAAATTCTTAGTTATTGCACCAACCTCTACTAACCGAGTCTCAGCTTGACTCTTTATTTCATTAGCTTTATCACAAAGCTCCTTCGTCTCCTCATTAACAATCACACCCTGTTTTGATTTATCGCTTAAAGACTCTACAACTACTTTATCCTCTTTAACAATAGCTACATTCTGCTCTGCTTCTGAACCACTACTATCGACTTTATTAACAACCTCTTCTTGTTCATTTTGGCTATAATCATCTAAACTTCTAGCCCTACGGCCACTTCTACCACTATTCTGTTCACTAGCTCCAACATCGCTATCTTGCATGTCAGTTATAGCATTAGTATCTGGCTTGCTAGCAGAAGATCTTACACTTACTTCTTGTTTATCTAAAGACTCTTCTACTTTATCTAGCAACTTGTCATACAGCTTACACGACATAACACTACTAACTAGACTAATTATTATTAACGCTTTATTTATTAACTTCATTTTCTCACCTCTTCTCTTTTTAATAACTATATATCTTAAACAGTCTTACACAATTTACTTCTTTTTTAAAAGAATAAGTTCTAATACTTAATATCAAGCTCTATCTGGTGATATTTATGCTACAGAATCTCATTATGCACTAATTCTTTTCTAGTAAAGATAAGATCTTTAAGTCTTATCTTTACTAGAAATATTGTGAATATATTAAATTTATCACTTATTTACTAAGATAATGTATAAATAATCCTATTACTGCACTTACAGCAAATGTAGACACAAACCCAAATATCCAATAAAGTGGCTTTATCGCTGAGTCTATCTTACTACTTAGCTCACTCTTAATTGTGTCTATTCTACCGTTAAGTTCATTCCTTACTTCCTTTATCTCACTACTGAGCTCATTCCTTACTTCTTTTATCTCACTACTTAGTTCATTCCTTACTGCTTCTATCTTATCGTCAAGTTTATCTATCCTACCGTTAAGCTCAGTCCTTACTTCCTTTATTTCACTACTTAGCTCACTTCTTACTGTCTTTATCTCATTCCTTACTGCTTCTATCTTATTATCTACCTTATCAAATCTACCCTTACACTCAGCCTCAAATGCAATAAGTTTATCCTCAAGTGACTTTATCTTGTCCTTTACATTATCATCACTATAAACTAGATTAAGAAGCAAAAAAGATTCTATTATATCCTCTTCAAATCCCTTTTCAATAAATGCCTGCTTTACATATTTATATTCTGGCATTTGTTTATATGCTAAATTAATCATTTCACGTCCTCACTCAATTATATCAAATTACACTCATTATTAACTTATTCTAAAAACTTCTCCATATTACTACTACACCTATTTATCTGAGATATATAGCTACCATTCATATACCCAACAATACTTCCACTTACAGCACCAGAGATAGCATTAACGGTGTAGCAGCAGAACCAGTAATACTATCATTATAAGATTCCGTAATCTTGATATCCTTTATTAAATTCACGATCTCTTTTAAAATAGCCTTAATACTAGCATTATCATTCCTAATTGCAACCTTACCACTATCCTTATTTACAACAATATTATCATTAATCGAAATCTTATCCTTATCAAACTTACCAATACCACCCAATATAATTTGATGCTCTAACTTCTTGTCTACAAACACAACTAAAACATTACTCTAATATAGTATGCAAACTCAAAATATCTCCCTCTACTTAATTACTTATATTATAACAAATTAATCAATAAGATTCAACCCTTTTACTACTCTCTACTTTACAAATACGTACTAAACTGGAAGCTAGAAAGGTTGACCTTAAGAGACATTCAGCATGTAAGGCCTTACTTGCTTACAAAATTATAGCCACTGGAAAGGGTTCTATTTCTGCAGATACAATATTTACAACTAATGGTGATAGGCAGTACAGAATAACAGAAAATATCACTTTTAATAAAGACTCAGACATTGCTGCTACATTAGAGGCTTTAAATGAGCGTGCTAATTATAACCTTGAATCGGGTATTTGATCCTTTAAACACTAGAAACTTTCCTACCTTCCCTTTAAATCACATTATGGATAATTATATAGGACTTATCTCCTTAATCAATAGCATTAACCCTAATATATGCAAAAACTACTCTATTAGCCTATTTTATTATTTTAACCTTTTAAAAAATCAAAATCCTATCTGGATAGAATCTATTTCTAACATCGGTTTAACTTCTTCACGACATAAGAGTACCTATCTAATTAAAAAACAATTCCTTGATGATGTTATTGCTTTTATCAATCAAAGATTTTTGCCAAAATGGCTTAACAGAATTAAAAATAATACAAATAAAATGAAAAAAATTTACAAACAATCATCTTTCTTTTAATGTTCTACTTATAAGTATTGTCCTATATTATAAAAAATGTCTTATAGAGTATAAGCTAAATGATGATGTTTATTCAGATTATACTCTATAAGTTTGTTATTAGTATAAGAACTTGTTCTTCATTCTGTCCTCTTTTTTTAGTATGGTTTAGATGCTTTATAAACATAATAAAGTTTACCAATAGATGGTGAGAACTCTTCTCCTTCCTTACCAAACATCTCAGATATACTTTGTGCATTAATAAGACTTCCTTGAGAAATAATAGTCATAATACCATATAAGATTGCATGTGTAGCTGCATCTCCTCTCTTTTCTACAAATACTTTTGATGCAGTTGCAAAGCTTTCAGTAGCCTCAGTAAGCTCTGGTGAAGACAGTGTTGACACTAAATACGCAAAAGCATCAACATAACTTGTAACAGCTATTTTCATAGTATTATAGTAAGATTCAGCAATATTTCTTGCTATAGAAGCGTTGTGAGGACGTCTTTGGTTCTCTTCTCCTATAAGAGGAAGTTCTCCTTTAAGATCTTCTTTAAACTTATCAATTGAGTTAATTAAAGTTTGAGGGGTATAATTATCTATTCCTGTCTGTAGCATCTCTACTAGCTTACTATATTCCTCTATAAGATTACCTACCTTTAGTCTACTAACATGCTCTTCCCTTACATCAGACCACAAACATGAATTGCCATTGCAGTTAGAATAGGTCTTAATTGCATTATAATCCCCAATATAGTCGTTATATATATCTACTAGTACACTCTCATAATCTTTAGTAACATCAATGAATTGTTCAAGCTTAGCAATTTCCTCTTTACTTATTTTAGTAACATACCCTATGTCATATTCACTAGGCTCATTTTGACATCCAAGCATCAAGATAAAACATAATAACAAGGATACAAGGATCCTTATTATATTCATTTTTTTCTCTTTCATCTATTAAAATATAGGGCAGTACCGCTTTGTTATCAATAAATTAGATATTATCTTATTATGTACAATTTAATTTTATTATTTTTGTTATTAATGGTATACATTTATTAAGGAGGGTTGACACATGAATTTTCTATTAAATTTATTTATTTACTTATTCCTTATTAGTTGTAGCGTTATAGGAGATACACCTGAGGATATCTTATCTTCTGATGAGGTCTTATCTTCTGATGAGGTTAAGACACTTGATGACTTTCAAAATCAATTACTTTCATCATCAATGAATATCTCTCGTCAAGATAGAGAGGATACAAGGAAAACCAAGTTGGATGGATTTATTCAATGGTTAAAGCAGTCTCCAAGTAAGGGAAGAGAACTTATTGTTGTTATTAAGGATTTACAAGAAGCGATTAAAGAAAAAAATAATGGGTCGGATTTGGACTTAGCTAATTTAACTCCTACAACTCCTCCAACTCCAAATGGTGGTCAAAGTTTAAAGGATATGGTAGCTCAGCTTTTTTCTATGGCATGTAGTGCGTTTGATAATGAGAAAACCCCCAATGAAGAGATTTTAAATAGAATAAAAGATGATCTTAATGATCGGACAGTTCTAAACATGCCGCCATTGGCACCAATTCAATCATAGTTTGATGATTATCAGTAACATCATAAAAAGTAAGTATGATTCATAAAAAGTAAGTATGATAGGTAATTAACTTAAACATTTTGATAAAGTATGCTTTATCAAAATGTTTAAGTTAATTTAATAAATGAATTCGATTTAAAACATATTTAACTATAATAAATTACGATATTTTTTAACTATTTCTCCTCTCTCTTCCTTCAAATCAACCACATAAGAAGTAGCTACTATTTCACACTTTGTACGCCCAAATGTTGCTGCAGCTCCCATTGATTTTCCCACATAATAGATATTTAGATTATGTTTTTATGTTTTTCAAATAGTTTTAATATTCCTCATCATCATATTCACTTATTGCATATTGCCACCTATATTTTTTAACCTCTAAAATAAGTTGTTCTAACTTTTCTATGCTCCATCCCTTATTATCACTCAACCGTCCCTTTGACACGCTATATGGAGGATCTAAGTAAATTAAACTTTCTTATTCATCCTCATATTTGTTGTTATTGATTTGATAAACTTAAAGATATCTTTTCTAAAAAACATGCTTTGACTCAACTTCCTTTAAAACTCTTCCTTATAACTTTCAAGTCTTTGTAAAAAATTTTTCCTTGAATTTATTTTATTAGTTACTATTGTTTTTGTACATGCTCCAAAAAGTGAATATAATGCTCTTATTATATGATATTCAATCTTATCTTGATTCTCATCAACGATATCCTCATATATTATCGCCTTCTCCACTCTCCTGTATAACTCTTCAGGTTTCTTTTTTAGAAAATAAAACATTTTATAAATGAATTCTGAAGTATCATTAATAATGTTATATTTTGCTAATTCCTTATTAAAAAAGATTGATCCTGTACCCAAAAACCCTTCAATATAGCAATCATGTTTGGGAAAAAGTTTTATTATCTCTTTCCTATATTTATATTTACTTCCTTCTCTACTAATTAATTTCAATTGACTCTCCCTTTTTAATCATGATATCTGCATTACTTCACTTACTATCAATATTTTCACTTCTTAAACCACATCTTATAACCATTTAAATTTATCCCCTATTCTCTTTAAATCTCCTCATATACTCTCTTCTTGACACTCTACTCACTAAGTTTTAGATTCTATATCTTTCACGATCATCTAAATTATTGCCAAAAATTATTATCTAAAAAGATAAGAATTTTTAACAAAATCTTATGTAATCTTATGTAATCTTATGGTTAACTTTTTACCAACAATAATATGTATATCATATTTAAGTTTTTGACAAGTTATTTAAAATATTTTTTTACAAATATTAAATCTACTATGTGTAACCCAATACTACGATTTCTACTTTTTGTGTTTTACTTACTACTTATTATTAAAAATATTTTTATCAAATTTGTGTCTTTTTTATTTTATTATAATCAAATATTTTTGTACAAAATAAAATGTTTTATTATAATAAAATAAAAAAATACTATAATTACATTATCTAATATGATTATTTAAGACAAATATACACATTTGTGACAAAAACTATCATATGGAGGCTTAATAACTAATGGAAATCAAAAAACATAAAGTAATTTCTATTGCCAATATCAAGGGTGGCGTTGGTAAGAGCACCAGTTCACTAATATTTGCAACCCTTTTAGCAAAAAAATATAAAGTACTCTTAATTGACATGGATACACAAGCATCAACTACTAGTTACTTTTATCAAAAACTGCAAGAAAAAAATATAAATATAAAAGATACAAACATATATCAAGTATTAAGTGAAAAAATAGACATTAATGAATCAATTGTAAACCTTGACACAAATTTAGATTTTATACCAAGTTATATTGATTTACACAAATTTAACACAGAGTCTATCCCTTTAAAAGAGTTTAGATTAAAAGAGTCTTTATTTCTCTTAGAAGATGAATATGAATATATTATAATCGATACTAACCCAAGCTTGGATTATACATTATCTGCTACTTTAATTAGTACTCATTATATAATAGTGCCCATGGTAGCTGAAAAATGGGCAGCTGAAAGCTTAGAACTTTTATATTTTTGGATCAAACAACTAAAAATAAACAATGTTCCTGTCTTCTTGCTTATAACAAGATTTAAGAATCATAATACACATAAACAATTACTAGAATATTTTCAATCACAAAAAAGATTTTTAGGATTTATACATGAAAGAGAAGATTTAAATAAAAGAATTGCAAAAAATGATATATTTGATTTAACTAAAGATTACATAAAAGAATATGGAAGTATACTAACTAAATTTTTAAATCAAATATTTTAGTGCGTTTAACGCACTAAAATGAAAAAGTCAAAGGAGCAAAAATGAAAGACATTGTTCTAAATAATAGAATAATCAATAAAGACGATAGTCCACATCTTTTAAATCTGGAGCATGAAAAGACAGCTCACTCTCACTATCTTGAATTAAAAAAAAGATTGAAACAAAATCTTAAAAAAGAAATTTATTATAAATTAGATAACATACTAATCTTAAAAGAAATTAAAGATAACGAATATTATAAAATAGATGGATACAAAAACTTTGAAAGCTTCATCAAAGATTATAGACTTGCAAAAAGTCAAGTATATCTTTATTTAAGATTAGCAGATGCTGTGAAAGAGGGTTTTATTGAAGAGAAGTATATTATTGAACATGGCATTAATAAATCAATAGAAATGGTAAAAAACAAAAAACAAGGTATAGAAGAGTCAAAACAAAACCCACTAAAACCATTAAGGTTTCAACTTAAAAATGAAGAGAGTTATAACTTTTACAAGAAACATGCTAAATTTGCAGCATATCTCCTAGACAGCATATTTTCAAACAAACAAGAATTACTACAAGAATTTTTAAATGAATTTGAAAATTTAAAGAGCAAAAAGGGTAAATAAATTCTTTAAAAGAGTAGAGATTATAGTTATTATTTTAAGGCAACCTTTAATAGGTTAAGGAATTAAAGGTTGTTTGTAAGCTTTAAATTAAGCTAAGCTGACTCTGTATTGTCACGCAAAGTATTATAACACAAAATCAGCTTAGCTTAAAAAATAGAGTTTATCTTATAACCTGTCCATCAAACGATGGACAAGAAACTAAATGAATATTATTAAAATTAATAATTTTAGCATAATTAAGGATAATGCATTTTAAATAATGTTCAAAATATTTACTAAGCTAACTGTTTTGTCTTGTAAAAAACAAATCCTACTCCTCAAGAGTATGTTTGGGGAATAAATGCTTAAATCATTAACAAAAGCACCACTAACCTGTACTTCCTCACCATCAAACAAATCTCCTATATACTCATCATATAAATCAATATCAGTAAATATATCAACATCATAAACAAAATCAAATAGGGAAGTATCTAGTCTAGAAAAGCTAGCATCTTGATTTATAGGTTTATTTTTCAAAGAACAGCTCCTTTATTCATAATCTACTAGCAATATAATCCAACAAATAAGTCAATCCAATAACCCAGTTAAAATAACATATTATCTAGGAAAGTATCTATATCAAACCCGTTCTCTACAATAAAACTATCATCATCCTCAATATCAATAATCTGTTGTCTTTTAAGATTTTCATAGTTATTTAGTAAATATTTTATACATCCATTAAGATAAAAGACAACATTAAAATCACTATTATCGGGATAAAAAGGTCTAAGAGCGCGTGACCTTGTATTTAAAGGCTTGCTAAACTCATTCTCTTAATGATAAAAGTCTTAAGTACTCTTTTACCCATAATAAAACCTCTATATTAATATCTGTCCCTTCTTATAGCGCCTCTTGGTTTTACTTGACTCTTGCTCCCCTCCTGTTGTTTAATCTGAGCTAGCTTTGCTGCCCTTTCTGACCTCTTTTTCATTAACGACTCATCAATCTCACGCTCTCGCATCTTCTCTTCATTCTGTTTTTTAACATAATCATCAAATGCTTCCTCCATCTTAACAATTCTATTATCTCTTTTGTATTCCTTATCCAATTTAGGTAGTATTGAGCCTGCTTTACCAAAAATTAGGTTAAAAAGCTTAATCATTAAAACACCTGTTACAACAACACAAAGGGTAATAATAATTGCCACAAATATTAATCCAAATATTCTATGCATATAAATCCTCTCACTAGTGTAGGTAGTATTATATCAAAATTTTTGGTTTACTAGACTTGTGCCTTTTAAAGGCTTTATTTAGTAACAATGAATTTACCCTGACTAGCCTTAATAAGCCTGTTATTAATTACATAACCAAGTCCATTTGCAGCAGTAGTAAATTCAGCTAGTATTTGCTTATATCTCTTTCTACAGTCTAGGAACTCCTCATAAAGGTTTGCTGCATATTCTTCAAGAGTCTCATAAATAGCAATGTTTCTTCTATCTCAAAACCTGTTAAACCAATATGAATTTAGGGTATCTCTTGTAATAAGTATTCGTGTTCCCCTGTCTGCTACACATCTTCTAATATTATCCTGTCTCCTAAAAAGATAAACAGGTATGCCAAGATTATAAGGCTCTATTAAGTAAGTAGAAGTAGTATCTGCATCCTCAACAACATAATCTACCCTATACCCTCTCCCTAGAGCATCTTGCATAGCCTCCCTTGTAGCTGCCCCTGCACGCAGTATTAACACATTTCCAATAAAGTCAAAGCCTACAACAGTAGCCTCAATACCAATTCTTTTACTCTCTCCATGCTTAATTATTCCCTTAACTAGTCCATTAAGTTGTTTTGCTGCACTAGATAAATTCGTAGCACTAGGACGTCTTGCCAAGTTAGCTGATGAGGCTAGGATTAGAATTCCACTCATACTAATGAGTCTTAAGGCCACAGGATCCTTTGGTATTCTTACTGCAACGCTATCAAGCCACCAGATGCAAGTCTTGATATTCTACCCCCACTTGCAGCCTTTAACACAAATGTTATAGAGCCTTCTAGACTAGGCTCTTCTAATAAGCGTTGGGCACTTCTGGGGATATACTCTACCAACTCCTTAATTTGCTCTATTGAGGCCACATGCACTATGAATGGATGTGTTATTGAACGCTTTTTGACTGCATAAAGCATACGAATAGCATTATTATTGTAAGCATTAACTCCAACACCATATACTGTCTCTGTAGGAAAAACAACTAGCTGTCCTTCTCTTATAAACCTCGCTGCCAACTCAATCTCATCATATGCTATTATCTCTGTCTTCACTAACACTACTCCTATTCTCTTCTGCTCATAATTAGTCTTAAATCTTAATAGACTCCTAACCCCACTTCTAAATCACAAGATTTATTTAAAGAGAATACACTACTTTGCAACAGGTCTTTTTTTATTAAGTTTTATTGTAGTATTGAGTATATCTTCAATTTGACCAGCACCCATTGCTAGGTATGCTGCTGCATTAGTCAGCAAGACAAGTGCTACTTCTGTCTCTGAAATATTTGCCTCAATTGCATCTCTATTTGTTAATCTGTTGTAGATAAACATAAAAATAGAGGCAATAACAGAGACAAAATTATATATAAATGCTTCAATATCAAACCTATTCATATCATCAATAAAGTTTTCCTTAATAAGAAAATCTACGCCTAGTGTTGTATTTACAAATTCATTTATCTTCTCTTTAATGTATGCACTCCTAGCAGCAGAATCAATATCTAAATTATTTATAGTGTCTAATATGTCACACACAAACAATATGATACTTAATGCTAAGCTTAGCTTAAGCCGCACTTCCCCTACTGCAGGACTGCCATACCCTATATTAACTAGCATCCAAAAAGCCTTATATATCTTCTCTATTGCTATTCTTAAGGATTCAATAAAAATTGGAACTCGTATTCGTCTTATGTGTATTCTATACTGGATAATGCCTAGAGATTCAAGATCAGAAACACCACCCTTATGTCTCCCATATATCTCTTCTCGTCTAATAAGGCGCTTTTCATGAATAGCAAGGTCTAGGACTGCCGCTGCCTTATCTTCAGCTAACATACTTATTCTCTCAATATTGTTAACGCTATTATAATAGAAATCAATAGAACAAATTAATGTTACAATAGGCAACACTAAACTTATAAATGCAAGTATGTTTAAGTAAAGCATACAAACACCCCCTCCCAAAGCCAGAACCTAATCCACTAGGATTAAAAACTCACTAAATTACTTTAATCCCCCTAACCATTTACTAGCCTTAAGCTTTACAAAAACGATATTGCAAAATTAACATAACTCTCCTCATGAGCAGGTACTTTAATATCACCACCTATTATTTTCTCTTTAATAATATTAAGTTCATACTCAAGAGCAGAGGGAATCATTTTAGGGTTTCTAATATGGCCAACAAAACCCTCACGAAGCCCATAACTTGTAACACCACCACCCTTAAACTCACCTGTCCTTAGGTAAGCAGAAGTAAATGACATAACAGCACGCCTTATGTCTTTAACAGCAGATGTGATTATGTTGTTAGGTGCAAGATATGATTGGTCCTGGTCAACTCCAATAACATAATAACCATCACCTAATTCCTTTGCTGCCTCAATAACACCAACCCCTGAGAGCCCCGCTGCTGCAAATATAATATCTGCTCCACCAGAATACATGTTCCTTGCCATAGTAGCACCAATAGCAACATCAGAAAAACTCCCTGCATATTCACTTACAACCTTAATATCACGCTTTGCATAAAGTGCTCCGGCCTCATACCCAAACCTAAATGAATCTACTATATCTCCCTTAATGCCACCCACAAATCCAATCTTACCTGTCTTAGTCTTACGGGCTGCAATATAGCCTACTAAGAAGGCACACTCTTCTGTCCTAAATGTTATTGCTGCTAGGTTAGGGGGCATTAATACATCCTTGTCATAAATAGCATCAATTACTGCATAATTGACATCTTCGTTTGACAGAGCAACTGGCATAGCAAGTTCACTCATCTGGAATCCCATAAGCCAAATCAAACTTGACCCATTATCTTTCAAACTCTCAACATCAGCTTGGTAATAGGCAGCAGTAGATTCCTTACTTACAACCTCTATCTTAAAGTTTGTCTCTACTCCTCGTAGCCCCGATAAAGCACTCTCATTAAACCCCCTATCATCAAAATGACCCTCTGTTATAATTGAAACCTTACCAATCCCTCTCTCACTAGAACCAGTACAGGACGCGTAAAGCATACATATAATCAAAATTAATAGTCTAATCATTACTATTCCTCTTAATTTAAAGATTTCCTTAAATCCTCTATCCTTTATTCTTTAACTTCATCCCTTAACTCAATAAACTTAGAAAAACTCTTATAATCTTTTGGAACCACAATCTTACCATTTATGATTTTTTGTGAAATCTCCTCAATCTCTGCTTCCATCTCATCAGGAATCATCTTAGGGTTTCGAATATGTCCAACAAATCCTTCACGAAGCCCATAGCTATTAGTCCTACCACCACCATCAAAATGCTTTGTAGTTAAATAATTAGCAGTAAAGCTTAAAACAGCTCGCCTTACATCTTTAACAGCAGATGTTATTATGCTATTAGGAGCAAGTTGTGACTGGTCCTGGTCAACTCCAATAACATAATGCCCATCGCCAAGTTTTTCTGCCACATCAATAACACCAAGCCCTGTGAGCCCCGCTGCTGTAAATATAACATCAGCTCCATTACTATACATTTTCTCAGCAGCAATCTTTCCCAAACCCTTATCATTAAAATCACCAACATAATCAACTTCAACATAAATATCACTCTTTGCATAAAGTGCTCCGGCCTCATACCCAAACCTAAATGTATTTATTACAGGGACATCCATGCCACCAATAAAACCAATCCTGTCTATCCTACTCTTCCGTGCTGCAATATAACCCACTAAGAAGGCTGACTCTTCTGTTCTAAATGTCATTGATGTTAAGTTACTAGGTAGCAATATACTACTATCATATACAGCATCAATTACTGCATACTTAATAGCCGTGTTTTCACTAGCAACAGTTTCAGCAACATCAGCAAATGGCTGGCCAACTAGCCACATTAAATCCACTCCCATGCCATTAAGCTCTTCAATATCACCCAAGAAAGAATCTAGGCTAGATTCCCTACTTATAATCTCTACTCCATAGTCTTCTCTTATCTCATTAAGTGCATCTAGGGCACTCTCATTGAATCCCTTATCAGCAAAACTACCGTCTGCAATAATTCCAATCTTAACTTGCCTACTCTGCTCTTTAACAGCAGTACATGCAAAGATAAGCATAGAAAATAAAAATAAAATTCTTGTCACTTTTATATCCTCTCCTTACTAGTTCAAAGTTTATTTATTCTTATATTCTATATCTAATTAAAGCAAAATTAAAGAGACAGACTTTATCTGAAGTTAAAGCCCGCCTCTAAGATGTATCAAGTAAGCATAATAAATTATGATGAATGTTCTAAATGACAGTATGTCTTTAAACCCTTTATTAGTCAAATATTTTATACATTATACGTATATAAATAAACTCTACTTTGCCTTACTGCTTTGTTATTTGAGTTAAACTACAACTTAATAGCGCTACTCTTAGATAGAATTACTAATGAGTATCTCATTTCGACTTTTCGTTATTTTTTATTTTCAATAAATTTGATTTTAAACTTAACTTATCAAGTATTTCAAGTGATACAAGCAAGCAACAAACAGCTAAGAATGAGTGGGATTTGTTAACTAAAGCAGTTAAGAACTATTGTGATAAAGATGGGTTTAACTCACTTGATATCCTACTCTTTAAAGACATTAAGGAAGTTAAAGCTTGCCTTAAAGCGAATCTACACCCATTTGTTTGTGTAACAAATCCTTGTGATGATAAGATCATATCATACATTACTTCTCTCGTAATTTCAAATAATTTTATTGTCTTTTCAAAGACAATCCGTGACTTACCAAGTACATTAAAGAGTTGTTAATACATTTAAAAGTCCGAATTCGGACTTTTACTAAAATACACTCTCCAGCATCGTTTTTATCTTTTTATAGTACATTTAGTTGTCTGGAAATGCCCCGATGTTATGTCTGTATTAACTACCTGGTTAAGTGTAAACCATTTATAAAACTCTGGTTCATCAATAAAACCCTCTTCTAGTACTTCTGCAACTCTTCTCGCATAGTAATTATCATCTAAATATGACATTTAAATATTCTCCTTGTTTTTATTTTTAGATTTAGTTTACTTTTGGTGCAACAAATCCATTAAAATCAATTTCTACACCATAAATACCCTTCTTATCACTAAATTCAAATGAATCCTTTACTGCAGTACATGAGTATAAGTATGACGATTGTTTACAGCCTTTTCTAATATCCCCTTATCTGAAAAGGTAAGCTTATCACCTGCTTTAATGCTTCCACTAGCACAAACAAAATGCCCTTGACACACTGTTCTAACCACATGTGCTACCTTTAAGTACTCATCAACATTAATGAAAACACCATAAAGTAATGTCCCTTGTGCTATACGCTCTTCTGTGTTTAATACCTCAATATCATTAAACTTCATATCAAGATTGTAGTGTGTGTTAAGCTTGTTATTAACAGCAATCTCTACCGCCTCTTGTACCCCCTTTAAATAATCATAGTAATTAGTCCTATCACCCTTCCCGTCACTACCTAACCCCTTAACTTGTTCATTAAAGCTACGGGTTAATGGTTCCTTAGTATCCGCACCAATTTTTGCTTTAACTAGTTCAAATGCATCCTTTAAAAATGCAAGGTCATACTTTACTATCTCTAAGCTAGCATTCTCATTTGATGTGTAGAATATCCCTTCATTGTGTAACTTATTCTTGAGTCTACCCAACTCTCTCTCTAAAGCCTCACTTGTATGTTCTAATGAGTGAATCCTGTTATTTATAAGCCTATTATTGCTAGCTGAAGTTAAAAAGTTTAAAAAGTGGTTTTCCTTATTACCTTGTCTAAGCTTAGTTGCCTCTACTCGTATCTCTTCTATTGTATTCATAAGGTCAACTAGCGTTTCATCCTTATAGTGAAGGAAATTAAAGTTGCCTATTCGCTTGCTTATTTGTCTGTAAATATCTTCAAAAAGCTCAAATCCTGTGATTAGTCCTTGTGAGTAGACGGGAACAAATTTATCCAAAATTATATCGTAATTCTCATACATAATGAGTCTGCTCTTATGTATCTGAATATTGCTATCCCTGCTTCTCCTATCACCACTCTCTTCGTAGACATTCCTAACATATTCAATGTAAGGTTTGTCTAGTTTGGGATTATTATCTACTATTTTTCTAGGCTCAAGGAATACAAATCCCGTAGGTGTGTCCTTATTAACACCCCTCTTAAGGTCGTCGTCAATTCCATTAGTTTGGATTAAAATGTATCCAAACCCGTAAAACCTATGACTTATCATAGCCTGACGCAACGCCTCTTTAAGCCTAACCTTTAAATTCTTAAGTAAAAGTATCCTTGCCTTACTGTCTACCTGCCCCCCTTCGTCTAAGAAGTTAAGTGCAATCCCATTCTTTAGTGCATCCTCTGGTGTGCTTTCAATATAATTTCTAAAAAATATAGAGTATTCATAAAGTCTGCTTGCATTCTGTCGTGCACGCTCTATGCTTCCTTGCCCTTCTCTGTTGTAACTAGCTTTTTCATCCATATTTTAATTTTAACAAAAAATATTTTTTTCAACAAAAAGTGTACTTCTTTTGCATCCAAATGATAATTAATCTGTATTTTCTCTTAAATAAAGAGGAAAATTTAGCGGGGTTTTGACTTTATCTGTGGTTTTGGTCTTAAATTGTTAATTTTGTGTATGTTTGGTTTATTTTAAAAAAAGAGCTATAAATCCACCTAAGGTAGTAAGCCAAATTGTAAATGTTAATCCAAATATCCATTTATTATTTTTTTCTAAACTGTCTATCTTAACACTAAGTTCATTCTTAACATTCTTAATATCATCCTTAAGTTCATTTTTAACATTGTCTATCTTAGTGTCAAGGCTCTTAATATCATCCTTAAGTTCACTTATTCTATTTTCAACGCCCATTATTCTATCTTCTAATGCTTTTAGTCTAACATTGAAGTTTTTTTCTAAGTTTTCAAGGTCTCGCTGAGTAAGCTCATTATAAAAATACTTATTTGCAAATTGTATAGCTATTGGTTTGTCCATACCCATTCTTATAAGCTCTTCATATACTTGTTGTTCTGTTATGTGATATCTTGTGTAGTCTGCTTGTTCTTGTGTTACTTGCATTTGACTCTACCTCTTAAAGATTTAAGTATATTATACATCATTTATCTTCTTATTAATAGAGAAGATAGAGAGTATCACCCTCTATCTTTATTGTTTTTGTTGGTTACCTTTTTGGTACAAAAATCTTTATCCCGTCCAAATGATTATTATTATCACTAAGTGTATTTTTAAGGTCTTCTAAAGCCTTTTCATTAGTTTCATATATATCACCAAAAGTATTGTATGCCATATCAAAAACCTGTTTTACCTGTTCCTTTAGATTTTGACTATCATTACTTTTGCGTTTTACATTTTCTAAGTTTTCTAATGTGCCATTGCTCTTAGATTTAATGAGGTCTTGTAAATCCTTACCAACCTTAGCAAGTTCTCTACCCTTATCTGGATTCTCATTTAGCCATTTAAAGAAGCCGTTAAGTTTACTTATGTATTGACCTTTCTTCTCATCTACAACACCCTTACTATTAATTGAAGCTAACAACTGAGTTTTTAAGTAATCTAATACCCCTTTATCATCTGTAGACAATGGATTGCTGACCACAACTTGTTGCTTTACTTCTGAAGAAGATTTATTATCTTGTGTCTTCTCTTTAACCTCTTCTTTATTATCTTTGCTATCTTCTGTATTAGAATCAAGAGGAACACAACCAATAAAAAGCAAACAAATAAATAAATTAATTAAAAATTTCATATGTAACCCTTCCTTAAAAATAAAGGTATAGCATTAATCGTAGAAATGTTTTATCTCGTAATCTTTTTTGGTTCTAAGACGCCTTTTTCTTGTCTCTTGACTCGTGTTGTGTTCACTACTACTTAGAAGAGAAGGTTGTGCTTTGCTTTTTTTGTTTTGGTATTGTGTGTCTTGATTTAAAATATTATTAAATTTATCTGTTTGTTCTTTATTGGTGTGCATATTAATATTCTCCTTTTTATGTTAATTGTACAATTTTTGTGTTTAAAATTAATTATTTAGCAAAAGAAGGTTTCTCATTAATCATAAATTCGTAATCCTTTTTCTTATCAATTAATGGCTTACCGTATCTATCAACCATACTAATATTGGAAAAATGAAACTCTTCCTTAATGTCGTATGAGGGAACATTACTATTTTTCATTAAAAAAATACGATAATGCCTAAATATATGAGAACACTTACCAATATGTTTTTTTCTAGTAACCTTTTGTATGATTTGTCTTAAGAAAAAACTCATATTATTTGTTGATAAGCTTTTATATTTAGTTTTTTGGAAAAGATATGTTCGCTTTAAGTAATTATAATTATGAAGAGAGATTCTGTTCTTAATATTAGCTTGTGCATATTCCCTATGAGCGTCTTGTATCTTATCGAAATCTAGTAGCGATACAAGCACAGGTCTTATTTTGATAAATACTGAAAAGTTTTTGCTTTTGTTCCTCTATTGAGTCAACTAGTGTAAAATCGCCACTGAAAATACAATCAAATTGATTATCAATTTTTATGTCCATATAATAATTTTAACAAATTTATAAATTTTTGTTAAAAAAGTGACTGATTTAATTATTTCAAATATGAACTTAGCCTAGTTTTTTTTGTTGTAATTGTGGTGTTGTAATAAGGACTTACTACTGCCTCGGGTTGTGTCTCCTCCTGTTACCTTTAAACTTGCCATTGTGTCATAGATATCATTAATGATGTTTCTAATGTGTTTCCATTGATATTAATTTCAAACTAGTGTGGATAATTTGATTACAATCTTATTTCCATCTATTGCTATATTTGTGCTTTTAAGTTTAAAGTCTGTACTGTCGATATTTAGTTTATTATTTTCTATTTCAAATTCTTTTATTTTAAGTTTGAATTTTTCATTTTCTACTTTATATTCCTTGCTTTTAATGCCAAAATCTTAGATATCTATTATTGATTTTTCGACTTTAACGGCATTTAGAATATAGAATTACCCTTTATCAAAATTATTGTCGTCATATTCGTTGAAAATATTATAATTACTCTGTAATAATATCACTCCTCGTCCTTCCCTAAGGTCAAGTCTAATGTTAGAGATACTGAAAGTTTTAATCTCAAGCCCTGCAAATTCTGGGCTTAAGACATTTCCTTCTTGGCTCTCATATTCAAATTTCTTAATTATTCCTATTCTGCATATAAAAATAGTTTGATTAATATAATTTTTTGCCTCTTCTAATATAAGAGATTTTCCGGTTAGCTTATTTCTAGTTCTTGATTGTGAATTCTCTTATTACTTGTAATTCCTTTATTGACTGGTTTTTTGATTGGTGGGGATTTAATGGGTGGCTTTTTAGTTACTACCCTTAGCTTATTTTTATTCCCTTGTTTAGTTTCTGAGTTTTGGGTTACTTGAGTTTCTTGAGAAGGTCCCCTGGTCTTATCGTCATAGATTTTATATTCATTGTGCAATCCCCTACATTGCTCAAATTTGAACTTAACTGTTCTATGTGCCCTGTTACTTTTTTATTTACTTTGCCTTTAAAGCTTACATAATCTCCTACCTTTAGTTTATTGGGAAAGAAAAGCCTTGCTCATGTTGTAGAATAAACATTAATCCGTAATCTTCTAATGATTTATATTTTCTTTCCTCTTTGTTTTTGTGATTGCTGAGCATGAAATTGACATCAACTTCACTCTCAAGTGTTCCTATGTCTGTGTATACGTGTTATACATATTTTGTTTTTAATTTTTATATTAATTCCTTGGATGATTTACAATTCATGTCTCTTGTATTTCTTTATTTTTGTCTATGTTTTCCATGTTAAGGATTGCCTTATTGCCAAATACTTCCTTGATAGCTTCTGATACTGTTTTTCCTTGGAGATTAAGATATATTATCTCTTCTTTATTGTCTTTATTTTTTTGTAAATTCTCTATTGTAAAAGTTACTTTTAGAAACAAGATATAGGGTGTAATCAGCAGTAAATCCCCATTTTTGTTGCCTGTCTCCATTGGTACTCATAGATAACCTGACATAATAAATATAAATCTGTAATCCATACCCCTTCGTATCAAATTGTTTACAGTAGATTTTTATAATATCACCCACCTTGATGACGGCAGGATTGTCTTCATTTAAGTTGAAGAGAAACTCTACATTAAATATTCACAATTTTGCTTGCTTGCTCAATATGACATTAAAATTAGAATAAAGATTCGTGATTGAAGTTTCATAAAAAACAAAGGTAGGGCTGTAAAATGTAAAGTAAGTAACTTGTTAGAATTAAAGGTTCTATGATAGCTTTGTGGTAAATGCTTGACAAGATACCGCCGTTAAGATTAATTATTATAGGTTTTGAGATTATGTTGTAAGAAAAGTATTCACTTTTTCTGTTATCAAAATCAATAATTGTTTTTTATATGCTGTTGTTTGTTAGAGAAATATTAATCATTTCATTTTTAGCTTATATGAAAAAAAATTTGAGGAATAAGTCACATTCCTTTAAATCCATTCTTAAAAATAGAACCATATAGTTTGACATGCTAATAAGTCTAAATGCCTGATTACAGATTTTTTTAATAGTTGTGTTATTTCTTCTGTTGTCATTTTTTTATTTCCTTATCATTATGTTTCTGTGTTCTCATCTTTTTTCTCCTTTGTTTGTTGGTGAAGATGAAGGTAAAAGATTAATAACGGCTGATTTTAAAAAGAAAAATCTACTATCTTAGGCTATATGCTATCTCCTTTCTCTAAAAAACTTTATTTCTTATATTCCAATATAAAAGTCCTTAAGAACATATATTATAAGTCCTGATGCACAAGAAATAGTTTCACCGTATCCTTTTCAAATAACACCAAGTGCACTTTGAACCACTCAATACATACCTCCAAAAGTCTTCTTATGACAAATAAACAACCTCACTTCTGCTAGAACAATAGGAAGAACAAAGATAAAACCTCCTCCCCTTTTTTCTTTGAGAAACTATTAATTCCATTAAACATAGTTACAAAATTAAGATTAATATAAGAATTATAACAAATATAATAAAAAGAATGAAAAAATTGAAAATATTAAATTATAGAAGTAGTAGAAATACTACAAAGAGATTACAGTGTTAAAACCACGTTCAGCATCTAAATACAAAAGCAAATAGTTTAAATGCTTATTCCATGTATGAAGGAAAACGCTATATTCCAGAAGATGTGATTTCTTTTTTATCTACAAAATTACATAGCAAATTTGAAAGAGTAAAGATTATTCCATTTATTAATGCCTTAACAGAGGAGACAAAAGATGTCTAGAAAAGCAGAAAAAATGGAAGAGTCTAGGAAAAGAAAAGATACCTTAAAGGATGAAATTAAAAGAATAGGAGAAGAGTCTATCGATTTCTTTTCTGTTATGAAAAAGGAGATAGATGAACTTAAGAGAAGTCACATACCAGCAGATGAGGGTAATAAGACTAATGAGAATGACAAAGAAAAAAAAGTTAAAAAAACTAAATAATATCCTTATGAAAATAATATAGGAAAAATATCTAATATAAACTAGAAGACTCCAAGATTTAAACAGACAAAATAAAACACTCTATAGAATATTTAGACTTGCTGGTTATCATTAGTAACAAGTCTTTTTCTTTCTATTAAAATCTAATTATATTCTTTATTGAATAATATTTAATTAATGACAAAATCACACAATTAATGTAGTATGATAAACCATGAAAATATATAACATAAATATAGAAAAAACCCAAGAAATGACAAAAGGACTCATAAGACTTAGTAGCAAGACTATATATAAAAAAAGACAGTCTAATCTAGCATCTAGTCAGACTGGAACTTTTTGTATATAATAAATAAAAAAAGTCTTAATTAGTTTACAGCTATTAAGACTGGCAAAATCAGGACACAACCAAAATTTAACCGTCCTGATTAATATAGGATGTTTTCATGATATCAAAAAAAGATGGAAAATACAATAAAAAGACCTACCAAAACCCACAAAAAGTAGAAAAAATACGAATACTCAATGAACTAGTTAGAGAAAATGAGAATAAAAGCAGGAAAAGTTGCAGCGAAATTACAATGTATCAAGTTAAATCAATGATAGGAAAGAAGCTTTTACGCATTTCAAGGATGCGTAAAATATACTGGTCAATAAATGCAAAGAATAGGGAATATAAATCTGATAATATGCAATATTCTGCAAAAGATATTCTTGCCATGTCTAATGACTTACTTAAAAGAGACAACGAAAAGCCTGTATGCAGCAGAACAATACAAAGAGACATTAAGCTTATGAATAAGATAGAACTGCTTAAGACAGAAACTGTAAGATTTGGTGTTGGTAGGGGAAGTCTATCCTTTTATATTCAAAACATGGAGCTAGCAGACAAATACAGAGATATCATACATGATGAAGTCATAAAACTACTTAAAGAAGAGCTAGCAGACAAAATAATTATTGGAGACCTTGACAAGCGTATAGCAAATGTAGAGTTTGATAAAGAGAAGACAAGAGCGATACTAAAGGAAGTAGAAGAGAATAAAGAGAAGAGAAAGCGTGATGAAGCAGAGATAATTAAGTGTAAAGATATAAAGTCGGATGAGAAGGACCCGCATCTTTTTAAACCTAAAAATAACTATAAATATAAAAAGAATTCTAGAGAAATGCTTACTAAAGAAAGACAGAAAGAAAAGACGGGACAAAAGAATGGAGTAGAGGAGAGGTTAGCTAGCCAGTACAGCATAGAAAATTCATACATGATGAAATTAAGGGAGAATAGCAATAACAAGGATACATATGAGAATGCATTGTGTAATCTTGAAACTGCTCTTTGTGAATACACAAGAGATTACAAAATAGAGCATATTACAGATCACTTTATGGAACAATTCTTAAGCAGGTATAAGGGAAAAGTGTGGATGATGATGAGAAGAGTCGATGGAATTATTAGTGATTATGAGGTTATTTGGGAAGGAAGGTTTAAAGACAAGTATCCTCACAAATATAAAGAAAATGTTATGCCTATTAAGAGCAGCAGACAGGTAAGTAAGCAAAGAAAGACGATAAAAGACAAAGAAGAGGGCAGAGACACAAATGTGCGTGAGCAAAAAAGAGAGCTTAGGGATAATATATTTAGCATATTACTAGCACAGCTTACAATAACGAGAAAGACAAGCAGAAGCACAATTGCACCAATAATTAAGAAATTTATTGATAAACTTGGAGACAGGCTAAGCTATAAAGGTATTATCAACAATTTCTACTACTACTCCTTACTAGACATACTTGATAGAAAGCAGAATATTGGAGACAGTGAACCTGACATGAAGATTGACACTAAAATAGCAACTAAGAGTGAGAGTAATGAAGGCAGAGTAGGTCTTGCAATCAACTTAACTACTAGTGAAGGATTTAAGACTACTAAGGGACTTGCGATAGAAAATTTATGTCGGTATGAAAACAATTATTTAGAAAATAACACAAATAGGGAATATACGGAGGTAGCAAGATGAGATTTCCACTTAAATATTTAGCACGAAGAGCAACTGTAAGACGAGACATATTTTGGAATACATATATGAGTGATGAGATACAAAATAAAAGAGGAGATGCTAATATTACTAACTTTCCGGTGCTTAAACCACAAGATATGAATTATGACTACATTTATGAGTATGTGCGTGAATGGGCTTCTAAGAAGTATAAGGAAGCAGGAGACATTATAATACGCAAGGTTGATGATAGGGAATATATATGTGAGACAAAGATTTGTTTTAGATTTAATAAAATTCTAGAAACTCTTTACAAAGATTTCAAACAAGTATTCTTATCAAGGTTAGTTAAAAGGGATGCGCCAAAGCCACAAGCAAAAGTACCCCCACAACCACAAGAAGTAGGGGAGCCAGTTGTTGGGAGTATACAAGATCAGCCTAGACAAGAACAGGTAAGAGTAGCAGCAGGGTCACCTGCCCCACAACCTAATTCTTTAGGCAGTGATGCTAGCCTAGTAGGCAGCACACCTAAGGGGAAGGGGAAGAAGGTAGTGCCGCCTGAGGGTGAGGCTGCATCTAGGGATGCTACACCCCCAGAGCCAAAGATTCCTAATAAGAAGAATAAACAAGAGGCTAATAGAAGGGAGTCTTAAATTTAATTTGCCGGTTTATTTAATACTACTTGTTTTGTATTTAAATTGAATTATTCTGTAGTATAAATAAAATTCTTTTAAATTTTTAAATTAAGAACACACCCAAGGGTGTGTTTGTTCTTTTTAAGAGCACTTTTTAACTCAATAAGTGCATTAGAGCAAACAAAAAGCCTAAACTTTGTATAGCCAAAGCCTAGGTTTTTTGTTTGTTTTAAACTAGTAAGGTATAAAAGTAATTACTTTTATATTTATAGGGGATAATCCTTTATTCCCACAATCGAGATAAAGAATATAAGATGAAATAATTATGAATTAATAATAAATATAGTGTATTTTAAAGAAAATCACAGGATTTGTTTAAAATATTCTCTTTTTGTGCAAAGAGAGTGTGAGCATTTGGATAGATTTGGTTTAATATTAAAGGAAGTAACTAGAAATAATAGTTTTTTTTGGGTTTTTAATTCAAAAAAAAACCTCCATGGTTTAGTTACATTAGTATTTGTCATGATAATAGGCTTGTTGTTACTAGTTATTAAGTAACAGTGAGCTTATTATTATGTTTTTAAAAATAATTATTATATAATTTAATTCTCTTATTAATGCTCTTATTAAAGAGTGTGATATATATTTTTTCAAAAAAGATAGACAGACCCTAAAGGCCTGTCTACTTTTTTTTATGTGAAGTTGTGCATTAGAGTAATAAACTCTCTTTTATTTAATGTAACATATCTATTTTATATTAACTTTTAAAGTTATAGTAAACAAATTCTACAAGAATAATATTCTATTTTAATCCTGATTCCTTATACTCTTCATACAAATTCCTAGCGTAATTTACCTTTGCTGCTGAGAAAAACTCATCTAGTAGCTTATCATGCCTATAAAGAGGCAATGTATAGAGATAGCAAAACGTAAAATAAAGGATCCCAAACAATAAGAATCCTATGAATGACTTAAAGACACCTGCTGGGTCAATTCTATCTAGGTAAGCCATAAAACGACCATTAGCTTTAATAACACCATAAATTAATCTAATCATACTTACCTACTCACTAAAGATAAATAAAGGTTTTCTTTTTGTATGATACTCATATGTCCCCTCCTTACATATAAAACAAAGATGAAGCATATTACATTAAATTAAGAGTTATACTCTTAATTTAAATATTATATCAATATTAGTTTTTCTTAAAAACAGGAACAGGGTGGGTGTTTTAAATTTTAGTGTAATAATAAAGAGCGTAGGTTTATATATTGTTTTAAATAGTATTTTGATGTAATTTAGGGTATATAAAATACCCTAAATTAAAAATTCAACTTATATTAGGAGGTTAACAAGCGAGTAAAACCTAGGCGGCGTATGTCACTAAGAGTAACCTCTTAAAATTAATTATATACACTTTAAATCATAATAATTAAAATTTAGTGAAAAAGTTTAACTAAAATCAAGATAGTTTCTACATTTAGAGATATTTTTATTGTAAGTATCTTAATTGTAGAGGATTAAGGTTATGGGAGAAGGAAAGAAGGATTGAGGTTGTTAAAGGTGAAGATGATGTTGACAATATCAGTAGGAGTAGAGGGTGTGCCTTTCCTACTCTTATTGATTTAGAAATTACTTAAGCGTTTTAGGTTCATGTCGGTGAACCTTTTTTGTTGTCTATTGAGTTTTTATGCAAGTAATACTTCAAAAGATAAGTCTTTTAAACTTGTGTTTTAAAGAAAAAGCCTAAGGACATAACCCTAGGCTTTTGATTAGAATATTTTTGACTATTACATGCCGTATCTTCTTTTTCTAATTCGTTAAGTATAATAGAAATACTAACTCTGCTATTATCTTAATACGAGCTAATGTCTTATTTATTAACACAACACCATCAATGGCTTTAGTGACTGCGTCTTTTTGAAGACCATCTACAGTAATCTTAGAGAGATTCCCACCAAGGTAACCCCTGACAATATCACACAACAGCTCTAAATTGTTCTTAAGTTTATTTATGTTTTCATACTGAAAATCAAACTGTACGTCTTCTTTGTAACCCAATTTCTTTTGTGATTCTATTAGCTTACTAAGTTTTGTTGAGCCAACAATAATATCTTTAATATACCTCTTTTTAGGGTCATGTTTTAACAGGAGATTCTTATGCAGTATAACAAATTTGTTTTAACTAACTTATTTTTATCACTTTTTCTTAGCTGTACGCTAAATTTAGGTGATGATGAAAAGAAGATAAAAGCTCAATATGAAGAGCAAGAAAGACAGTTACAACAAGAACTTTATATGACTAAAGAAGAAGCTCTACAACATGCGGAGCTACGTAGGACACAAAAACCAATCCGATTACATAAATTCCTACTCGTTACTGGAGATTTAAGAGATAATGCTAAGCGAGCTCAGGATGAGGCTTATGGTATTATTGGTAAGTTGGAAGACCTTGAAAAAGGTATTACTAACAAAGATAATGGTAGTATTAAGAACGATTTAGAAAAGTATATATTAAACTAGAAGGATGTGTCTCCCTTAAGTTTCTATTGTGTTAATTATTATAGTGCAGAAGTTAAGAATAACACTTTACTTTAAGTAGTCTAGAAGAGAAGAGACTACTTAAATCACTTCTTAGAAGAGTTATCACTACTACTAAAAAAGCCACTAAGACCACTAAGTATGGATGTGACTGGAGCGAAGACAGCAGATGCCAAACCCTTAACAGCTCCACCCAAACTAGTAGCTTTAGGCACTTCTGTCTGACTTGATGTATCACTAGAATCAGCTACCTCAACAACCTCTTCAACCCCTTCTTCCTCGTCATCATCCTCATCGTCCTCGTCAGCCTCAGCTAATTCAATCTCCTCCTCCTCCATCTCATCAGCAAAATCTGCCACGTCTTGAGAACAGGAAGCAAATAGTGCTAGGCTAGTTGCAAGGGCAAGCAAAAATAAAAGGGAAAATTTTTTCATAAAAACTCCTAAAAGGTAAATTTAAGTTAAAAGTAAAGATACTGCATTTCTGTAGGAATAACTATGTTAATACTTTCTCTATAGAGCAAGCAAGATATATATAGAAAAAGAGAGAATTTGGGATATATATATTATTAATTTACCTTTTAGGAGTAATTTTATGAGAAGACCAACCTTATTAATACTAATAATAATTATGGGATGTAATTTAGGGAAGGAAGATGTTGATTCTGTAGAAGAAGAGGATGTTGTAGTAGCTGCTGTTAAGACAAGTAGTAAAGTCTCTAGGGAAGAGGGAGTTAGTTTTGAAGTTGTTGAGGGGAAGACAGAGAGATGTTTAGATGCAACTCATTGGGCTGTTTCTTTATTTAGCAAATGCAGAACATGTTATATTAATTGGATTAAGACGAAGCCTGTTGAAATTAGGAGTTGGAAGGGTAAGGTAATAAAGACATTGAAGGGAAGACTTGGTTATTCGATTTCAGTAACGCCAGTTAAGTATAACAATGAAAGTAGTAAGTATGTTATGCCCTTAATAATGTTTGAAAGCATAGATAGTGGTAATAGCGTTGAGGTAATATCATTTGTGTTAACAGACTACCCAAAACTTAACTTTAATAAGAGGGGAGGAACATTTGAAATCCCTCGAGTAGAGAAATCAGCAGAAAGGGAAGGTAATAATGTGTATCCTTTTGGAATACTGAATGCGCTGTCTCCAAATGGAGGGGAAGAGATTATAGGAGTAATAGCAGGGCAGCATAAGGGAGGTAGTTGGGAAAGTTTGAAAGCAAAAATAACAGTTAAGATTGGTGGAATTGTTAAGGCATATAGAATAGGACTTGATGCTAGGGTTTTTAATGAATTTATGAAGGAAGTGTTTACTAGATATCCAGAAGCATCTAGTGAGAATAGAAAGTTTAGAATACCTGTATAGGTGGGGCTTTGCTTTAGGCAGGAAATTTGTATGTTTTAAATTTTCTGCCTAAAGCGGGAGTCTTTTAAAGAAGCAAAAGTCATTATTCTAGAGAAAAAGAAATATAATTGTATTTATCATATGTTTATTAATCAAATGAAATCTTCATTTGATTAATAAACACCATAAATAAAAGATTCCTAAGGAGTCTTTTAAAGAAGCAAAATCATTATTTTAGAGAAAAAGAGATATAATGTAGATATAGATATAAACCTAACTAAATAGAAGTTTTATTTTATTTACTGTTATTTTTGATGATACCAAGAGAGATTCTTTAGGGGTCTCTTTATCTTTTTAAAAGAATAGAGTAAGTAGTAGTGCTTAAGATTTAAAGAGACGCAGGAATATTTTTTTTTGTGACTTGCAAGTAGACTTATAGTCAATACCCATTTGTTTAAGATTTGAGTTTATAAATGAAATAAGTTGATGTAAATTCTTATAGCGATACTTATTGTTGTTGAAAAAGTCTTCAACTAAGAAAGCAATAGACTTTTCTATATGAGAAGTAGAATTTTTAAAGAGAGCAAGAGAAGATTTATTTAATTTTAGATGAGAAAAAGAGTTTATATAGGCTAAAATTTTATTTAAATCAAGTAAAGGCTCATTAACGAGCAGGATATTATCTAATTTAGTGTTGTAGACAAAAGAATCCATACAAGGAAAAGTGTTATCTAGTAAAGTAATAGCAATTTTATCTTTAAAGATAAGATAATAAATATCTTGAATATTTTTGGAAGTAAGATTTAGATTAAATATTCTTTTAATAATTCTATTGATTTTCCGAGCATGAATAGATTCATGAGAGCGAGCTAAAAATCTAATAGCTTTAACAATAGAGGAAGAATCAGTAAGGGTATACTTTCTAAATAGTCTATTACTATCTACTTTATAGAATAAAGAATGATTATCTTTTTGAAAAGCTAAAATAGATTTATTATTAAGGTGATTTAAAGGAATACCAGTTGACATAATGATACCCAATAATTTATGATGCTTAGAAAAAGAATTTATTAAATGAGTAGAAATGAAGGAGAATTCATTGTGATTAATAAGTAAAGGAGGAGAAGAGATAGAAATAGGAATCTTTTTTCTAAAAAACTTACGAAATAGAAACATAATAAATAATTATACAACTTTGATACTTTTAAAGGAAACTATGTGCAAAATAAAAAAAGCAAAAGCAACTTTGGTACTTTTAAAGGCAACTCTGTTACTTTTAGTATGAAACTTTGATACTTTTAATGGAAACTAAGACAACAGCTATATACTATTAACAAATTACAA